>JBGVAQ010000369.1:0-5254 GCA_045224775.1 Acutalibacteraceae bacterium
CGCCAAAAACATTAATATACATAATATATTATCCTTTCATAATTATTTACATTAAATAATACCATAAGACTACCATAACGTCAATAAGTACGAAATTACCACAAAAAAATGTTCGCCGTGAAGGATCACAACAAACAGTTTTTCATTGTTCATACCGGTTCTTAGGCATTTCGGAGGTATCAATAAAGAAACTTTTCCTTTTTTCCGGAAGATAGTCGTTCAGACTCATTACGATAACTTTATCGACTCCGCCGCTTTCGAGATGATCCACAAAATATGGTGATATTGTCAATGATAGAAAACGCAGAGTACAAAAGGAACAGCGACAACACCTTTTTTGGGCATAAAAAATGGCAGACCGTAAAGTCTGCCGGTAATTTTTACCTTTTGAAAATTCTTTCCTCGTGGAAATCCACGCTGTTGCCGTTTTCATCTGTTACTTTTTCATTTTTTGTAGCGAGCTTTATAGTTTGTTTATCATCTGAAACAATATATACGATATTATTATTTAATGAAAGTTCATTATTCTGATGACGGCTGTCGGTTATATTTATTTTTATTTCTTTTTCGTCATATTCATATGTAAAGCGGATAGGTGTTTTTGTGCCGCTGTCGATATAGCCTGTGCCGGATTTTTCAAATACAATAGCTACATTTTTCATGCTCGGATCGTCTTTGTCAGTTACCTTTGAATACGGCTTATCATTTGAGTAATATACATCCTCAATAAAATTCCATCTTCCTATGGGGTTGAATGCGAAGTCGGAACAGCCGCTTATACATATTGCCGTAAGGCATATTGTTAATACAATGCAGATAGATATAATTTTTCTCATATACATCCTCCTAAAAATATCATTCTTATTTTAACGCATTCTTATATGAAAATCAAGCACTATATACTGAATTTAATAAATAATATAGCTTTGTCAGGAAAAAAATATTGAGAATGACGGGAATCTGTGCTATAATCTGTTTTATATAAATGACGGAAATTCTATAATAAAGGAGATATTTGTAATATGCAGGAATTGAGCTTGCTTTATCCGGAGGTGAAAAAATCATCGGCTCTTACGCTTGGAGAAGAAACGTGCAACGATCTTTCAATAGAACACATATGTGAAAAGATATCCGGTGACACATATGAACAGAATATAATCAGGAACATAATGATAAAGTTAGAGCATGATCCTGAGATAATACGCTACAGGCGTGATGTATTTGACGATATGTACCATTATCCAAAGCTTCGTGAGCGTATAAAGGAGCTTTTAGATGAGCTTGCATATCTTAAAGAGCTTGAAAGGTCCGTAAAGGATGCTACTGCTTCACCCGTATGGCAGCTTATCAACAGATTACAGGAGCTTGATATATATGTAAACTGTATTTCGGGAATAAATCAGTCGCTTACAGAGCATGATATACATTCAGAGGGACTGAAAAAGCTTAAGGATTTCGTAAATGCCGTATATTCGGAAAGCGGATTTGAACATCTTAATGAGGATATAAAAAATCTTGTAAGTGAAATAGGACGTATAAAGAGTATATCTCTCGGCGTAAATCTTGACAGCAGACTTGTCCCTGTTGAAGTTGGAATAGTATCTATAAATGATACTCCGTTTACAAAACCGGGACTTCTCAGCAATTTTCTTGATTTTTATTCCAGAAAGAGCGAGATACACGGCGGTACGAGCTTCGGCGGCATGACGAAAATACATACTGTAGGCAAGGTCAGCGGTGATGATCCCCTTATGTCAAACCTCAGCCGTGTAATAACGGAAATGCTTGATTCTACGGTAAAACAGCTTAAAAGCAAGCTTTCGAGATATACGAATATCAGCGGCTACAGCCTTACAAGGCTCATACCCGAATTTATATTCTATATCCGCTGGGCTGATTATCTTGAAAAGGTAAAGGCTGCGGGAATACCGCTTTGCAAGCCTGAACTTATTGATAATTCCAAAAGAGAGCTTTTTGCAGATGGAATATATAATTTCAAGCTTGCGGCAAAATGTGTAAGCGGAGATAAAATGGAGATAATCAGAAACGATATAGAATTTACCTCCGAACATAGAATATACATAATGACAGGTCCTAACAGGGGCGGAAAGACTACTCTCACACAGGCTGTCGGTCATGCATTCCTTTTTGCACAGAACGGTCTTTATGCACCTGCGGAAAAAATGTCGTTCAGCCCTGTTGACTGCATTTATACACATTTTCCGGCAGATGAAAATAAGACTGTCGATCTTGGCAGACTTGGTGAGGAGTCAAAGAGAATGAGTGAGATATTTGCAAAAGCAACAAACGAAAGTCTGCTTTTGTTCAATGAGTCGCTTGCAACAACATCATTTGCCGAAGGTCTTTATATTGCAAAGGATGTTGTAAAGGCACTGAAATATCTTGGTGCAAGGACAGTTTTCAACACACATATGCATGAGCTTGCTATGAATCTTGATGAAGTCAATACACAGATAGAGGGCGACAGTAATGTAGCAAGTCTTATAACCGGAATACATGAGGGCAAGAGGTCATATAAGATATTCATAGCGCCGCCTGAAGGTGTCAGCTATGCTCAGGATATAGCAAAGAAATACGGCGTTACATTTGATCAGCTTATGGACAGGATAAACAGCGAAAAAAACTGAATTTTCATGCTCATTTATACTATTGAAAAAAACGGTGAGATATGTTAATATTAATCTTATGGATATTAAAGCAGTATATCAATCAGGAAAGTGAGCAAGGAGTATGAATCACATGTTGAAAATAAAAACGGTTTTCAGAAGTCTGACAGCGTTTGTTTTGTCGCTTATTATGATAACCGCCGTTCTGTTTATATCACCGGTAAGTGTCAGAGCGTCAGATATCATAGATATGGGTGACTATGTTTTTCAGGTGCTTGAGGACGGAAAGAGTGTGAAGATACTGCAATATAAGGGACAAAGCCTTTATGTTTCTTTGCCGTTGGGTGTTGAGGACTACATTGTAACTGTTGTAGGAGCATCGGCATTCATGGAGAATACGACTATAAAGGAGCTTAATATCTCCAATAAGGTCACAAAGATAGAGTCAAATGCATTCTGTAAATGTGACGCTCTTCAGAAGCTTGTTATACCGGGGAATGTACAGGATATAGAGGAATGTGCTTTTTCGGAATGTACAGCTCTTGAATCAGTTACTATACACGACGGTACAAAAAATATCGGACGTTTTGCCTTTTCTGACTGTACATCCCTTACAGAACTTGTTCTTCCGGGAAGTATAGACATTGTGGACGATTTTGCGTTCTTTAATTGTCGTTCACTTGAAAAAATAGATATACCCAGATCTGTTTCAGAGGTCGGAGGATATGTACTTGAAGGTACTAAATGGATGTCGGAGCAGAAGGATGAATTTGTTATAGTAGGCGACGGCGTACTGATAAAGTACAACGGCAAGGAAAAGTCAAAAAGCCTTCCTTCAAAAATAAAAAGTATAGGTGACTATGCCTTTGCAGAGAACAACGAGATAGATACTATCCTTATGTCAGATACTGTAACCGAAATAGGCAAGAAAGCCTTCTATAACTGCAAGGGACTTAAAACCATAGGACTTCCTTCAAAGGGTATGGTCAAGATAGGTGATTATGCTTTCGGAAACTGTGATCAGCTTGACAGCGTAACCCTTCCGGAATCGCTCAGAACACTCGGTAAGGGTGCTTTTATGAGCTGCAAATCTATTAGTCAGATAAATATTCCGGCAGGAGTAGAAAAAGTTGATCAGGATACTTTTGACAGCTGTGAATCTCTTAAAAGTGTAAAGCTTCAGGAAGGCCTTGCCGAAATAGGACCTTTTGCATTCAATGCCTGCACTTCACTCGGAAAGATATCCTTTCCGGAAACACTGAAAGAACTTTCAACATGTGCATTTGACAAGTGCAGCAGTCTTACAAGGGTGGAGTTCAACGGCGATACAGAGATATTCGTAGGTGCATTTTCAGAATGTCCGAATATTCAGGAGATCGTATTCTACAAGAATATGACAAATATATATGATATGGCGTTCAGCGGAAGTCCACAGCTTACTCTGTACAGCGACAATGATGCGTATGTTGAAGAGTTTGCCAAAAAGAGTAAGCTTTTCAGCGAAAATATAAGAGCTTTAAAGCCGTATGTGGATCAGGGCATTATGGAGCCCGAACCTCCGAAAGATAATTCCGGATTTTCAGGTTCTTATATGTTCATTATGATAGTAATAATAATTGTTGATGTCGGTCTTGTTGTACTGTTCAGCATTTATATACTGTTTATACAGCCCAAGAGGAAAAAAAGAAAGTCGGCAAAACGACAAAAAGCTCTTGCAGAGGGAATGGCTGATAATAATGTCAGGAGCAAGGCTGTAAAAGAGAAAAAATTCAGAAGGCATGAAAAGTTTGTCGAGATAAGTCCGGAGGAAACAATAATTTATGCGCCGCCAAGACAAAATGTAAACAAAAAAGATACAAATACGTTTTCAAAGGAAGTGCGTAAGAGAGCACCGGAAAAGGAGAAACATTCAAAGCATTCTGACGGAAACAAAAAAAATAATTGATACAAACAGGTCGGTAGAAAGCCGGCCTGTTCTCATATACCGGAGGAACACATGAAAAGAGGAATGACACGGACAAAAAGGCTGACTGCTGATGCACTTCTTCTCACTACAGCATTTATACTTAGCTGGATAGAGATGATAATATCGCTGCCGGTTGCCGTACCGGGTGTAAAGATAGGGCTTGCAAATCTTGCTATACTTTTTACAATGTACTATTGCGGCAATACGGATGCATTTGTCGTGCTTGTCGGACGTTTGATTTTAAGCGCACTTCTTTTCGGGAATGTATCTTCACTTATCATCGGCGCATCGGGAGGAATACTCAGTTTTGCGGTAATGGTATTGTGCAGAAGGCTTTTCGGCAGGCATATTGTTTATGTCAGTATAACGGGAGGAGTTTTTCATAATATAGGGCAGCTTACGGCAGCGTCTGTAATCCTCGGCACATCATTTATAATGCTTTTGCCGTATCTTATTTTAGGAGGCATAGCCGCAGGCGCATTCAATGGTTTTATTGCAGACAGGATTCTGAAAAGCAAAGCGTTTGCAAAATAACAGACACAAAAAATCAGCAGGGACATCATATGATATCCCTGCTGTATTTTTATCTGAAAATATGAAGGTTACAAAAATCAGAATTTGCCGGCTTTAGCAGCTTCTTCAACACTTACTGCAACAGCAA
>JBGVAQ010000370.1:0-3152 GCA_045224775.1 Acutalibacteraceae bacterium
GTACTCTCTTATCAACCCCATTTCTCTGCACTTTTTGAAATCCGGACGTTCTCTGACATGTCTGACCAGCAACACATCTTTCGGGTCAATACCATTGATCTTTAATATGTCTTGAAGTAATAATCTTGTTTCCATACTTCACCTCCGAGTTATTATTACAGTTATTATACCATATAATAGTGCATTTGTCTACTCTATTATATGAATTCCTTAGTAACAATTCTCTGTTTTATCCGATTTGACTGGGTTTCAGAGAGTTGTTGGTAGATAATATAAACGTGAATCACATTATTTTTCTACCATTTTTTCTACCAAAATCACACGTTTTTTGATTTCTTTTTCTTGATTCCACTTTCGTTGATTATATTCTATAATGTTGACATCTGCGATTCTCCCGTGCCTTCGGGATTATCGCTTTTCTTTTTTCTACCGCCAGTCTTTTTGGGCGGTGTTTTACTTGCTGCCTTTGACGTTGACTTTCTTCTCGTGGTCTTTTTCTTTTCGGCAGGCTTTTCAGCTTCGGATTTATCCTCTGACTTACCGCCGAGAACCCTTGCGATCGTTTCAGCCGAGTTGACCTTTGCATTGTATTCCAAATGACTATAAAGATTCGCCGTGATAGAAAAATTACTATGTCCGAGCCACTCCTGAATAGCCTTCATCGGAACATCATGAGCAAGCAATAAGCTCGCACAAGAATGGCGAAGATCATGGAAACGCAGTTGCTTCAAACCGTTTCGGGTAATGACGTAATGGAAGTGCTGTGTCACATAGCCTGGCGATAGCATATTACCATAGTTGTCACGGCAGATAAATCCGTCAAATTCCTTGTTGTAGCTCTTTCCGCAAGCCTTTTTGAACTTGACTTCCATTTTCTTCTTTTCAAGAAGCATCTCCTCGATGTGAGGGATCAGCGGAAGTGTTCTTCTGGTGGAATTGGTTTTTAGCCTTGTTTCTACAAAGATCTTCATCTCACCGTTATCGTCGTAGTCGCTTACTATCTTACGCTGAATGGTGATGGTCTTGTTCTTGAAGTCGATCGCATCCCACCTCAGACCAAGTATCTCACATCTTCTCAGACCATAATACGCTGCGATGTTCACCACAAGCTCCAGTTTGTCTCCTTTGAAAACCTCAAACAGTTCATTCAGCTCATCAGCATTGTAGAAGGTAGCTTCATGCCTTTCAGCTCTCGGTACTACTAACTTGTCCATAGGGTGCTTTGGTATCAGTTCCATTTTTACAGCGTAAGCAAATGCAGAATGCAATGCGAGATAATACTGCTTTGCGGTACTGCCCTTGCAGCCACTATCCAGTTTGTAGTTGAGATAGTTCTGAATGTGGTTATGATTGACCTGTCCAAGTGTGAGGTTCGGATAGTTTTCGTTGATGTATTCCATGTATCTCTTGCTGACCTTGCGATAGCAAAGATGGGTAGTACGAGCCACATTCGGTTTGATGTATGTCAGCCACTCGGTAAAGAAATCATCGAGCAGCATAGTTGAAGCGGTTTCATCACTCATAACAGCATACGGCACAGCGTTTGCAGACTTGACAGCGATTTCACCTTCCGAAATGCTCTTATCAAACTCTGCGACGATTGCTTCAACTGCTTCTTTCAGAGCTTTCTTTGAACACTTTTCAGGCAATTCCGTGTTTACCCACTTACGCTTACGCTTTCCGCTGTGATCCTTATAGTCAAAGACAACATAGTTCTTTCCGTTCTTTACGGAAGTAATATATTTGTAAGGCAGACTTGCTTTCATATCTTATATCCTCCTTTGAGTTGAAAGCGGTAGAAGTCTGCTGTTGACTACTCTATTATAGCGCGTAACCAAATATAATGCAATACGATCAGACCGCTTTTATCCTTTTTTCGGCGCTTTACACTGGGGAATTCTCCGATTTTTGTAAACTTTTTTCCTTTAGCTCAATCACAGAGGATTTTGTCACTCTGACGATACGTCCCAAGTCAAGCCTTATGAGCTTTCCCTGCTTTACTAATAGGTATGCGTAGTTACGGCTGACACCGAGCATTTCGCATACTTGTGGTATAGTTACCACATCAGGATATTTCCTGAACATCTGTCTAACGGATTTTTTCGGCATAACGCTCCTCCTATCTCTCAGGAAGAAGAAAAAGAAAACAAATAGCGTTGATGTTTCATATTCAGTTTTCAAGATGCTGTAAATACATCGTCTGTCGGTTATTTTTATGCCCAAAGATTGATGTACTGTTGGCAGCTCCTACTCCGAGGAATAGAAGCTCCCGACGGCACATCAGCCGTCGTTCAAAACAAGGAGGTGTGTGAGAAGCACCATAGGCAGTACCCGATGAACGGATACTCCCGACAGCGTTTCAGCTATCGTCCTGCTCGATAAGCGGCAGGATACCTTCTTTCTTCAACTGTTCGTAAATGAACATTCTTCCACGCTGCGTCCACTGCGTATTCGGTTTGGCGATGGAATCTCCATTCTCGTTCAAGACAGTAAATGTCTTAGACTTAACGTAACCACGATCAGCATACTTCTGATACAGAAGCCATACCTTGCCGAGCTTATACTGTATGCCGTGTTCATGAAGCCACTTGTTCAGCCACTTTGCTGACTTTCCGTAGTCCTTTGCGATAGTGGTTATGGGCATAAGCCCTGCGGATTGCAGAACCATATCGCAATATGTCGCCTTCGGCTTCATTTCCTCGATCTGCTTTGCCTGAATCGCAGTTGTCTCAATGAGACTGCCGTTCTGCTGCTTTGCAAGCTCCAGCCTCTGGTCTGCTATCTGTAATGCTCTCGCCATGACCGCATCGGGACTGTTCCATTGCTTTTCAAGGTTTATGAAGTATTCACGGCAGCGCTTGCCGATCTCGGTACGCTGTATCATGCAAAGCTCCTTTGCCATATCAATGGTGAGCTGATGATCGGTTCTCGGCTTTCCTGCAAGTCCGTCCGACCTATTATTCAAAAAAGAATAATAGTCTATTCCCTCAGAAAAACCATATTCGCACATTCTATCAAACCATATTGAATACTGCGTCCTGACCTCAAGGGCGGCATGAAGCTCCCGTCCGCTGACGGTAGGATTATCATTATCGTATTTCACAGCGATTGTAATTTCATTCATATAGAACACCCTCTCTCTATCTTGTCGG
>JBGVAQ010000371.1:0-2658 GCA_045224775.1 Acutalibacteraceae bacterium
ATTCAGGGCGTTTACACGCTGAACAAGTCCCTTTTCAATACCCTGAAAATCCTCTGCCGAAATGACTCGGGGGATAGGATCGAACGGAAAAAACTGCTCATTGAACACGCCGTTTTTGTATATGCCGAACTTCACACCATATCTTCTGAGAAGCTCATTGATCTCATTTGCATTGCCCACTGCCTTTGTGAACTGCGTCTGCTGTGTCATGTTTATCACTCCAATCATCAAAAATGTATCAGGAAAACAAAAATGGCGCTTACTCCTGTTCAGGAGAAGCGCCATTGCTCTTTGTTTTTGATAATATTATTTTAGCATTAATCATCTCACTTGTCAAGCACTTTTGGGAATTTGTCTTATTTTTAAGGGTTTCGTAATAAATCGAGCGTATTCCCTAAAAAAACAGAAGTGAATGACTTGATTTTTGATGCTATTATTGCTTGTTTTCATTCACACCAAACGCCTTGCGATCTCATCAAGGAAAGTTTCGGTATCAACAGTCTGCTTGTTTTCCAAAGACGAGATAGCAGCCAGATCGCCTGTCATGATGCCGTCACTGATCGTTTTCAGGACAGCCGATTCGAGCTTGTCGGCAAACTCACACAGCCCCGAAATGCCGTCAAGCTCACCCCTCTTGCGTAAAGCCCCCGTCCACGCATATATTGTTGCAACAGGATTTGTAGAGGTCTTTTCGCCTTTCAGATATCTGTAATAGTGGCGCTGTACAGTGCCGTGAGCTGCTTCATATTCGTAGATACCGTCAGGCGAAACAAGCACGGAGGTCATCATTGCAAGGCTGCCGTATGCCGTTGCCACCATATCGGACATTACATCGCCGTCATAGTTTTTGCAAGCCCATATATAGCCGCCCTCGGAACGGATAACTCTTGCAACTGCATCGTCGATCAGAGTGTAGAAATACTCTATTCCTGTTTCTTCAAATCTCGCCCTATATTCCTTTTCAAAGATCTCTGCAAATATATCCTTGAATCTGTGGTCATACTTTTTGGAGATCGTGTCCTTTGAAGCAAACCATATATCCTGCTTAGTATCAAGTGCGTAATTAAAGCAGGAACGTGCAAAGCCTTCTATCGACTTATCCTTATTGTGAAGTCCCTGAATCATTCCGGCGCTGTCCTCAAAATCATATATAAGCTCAAAAGTCTCATTTCCTTCTTTGTCGGTCACTTTAAGCTCTGCCTTGCTGCCCTGATCCACACGAAGCTCAGTATTCTTATATACATCACCATAAGCGTGACGGGCGATCGTGATAGGCTTTGTCCATGTGGGGATATACGGCGTTATACCGTCCACAATGATCGGCGCACGAAATACTGTACCATCAAGGATAGCTCTAATAGTGCCGTTAGGTGACTTCCACATTTCTTTGAGGTTATATTCGGGCATTCTCGCTGCATTTGGAGTGATAGTCGCACATTTTACTGCAACTCCGTACTTTTTTGTAGCTTCTGCCGACTCAACTGTTACCTTATCGTCGGTCTCATTTCTGTGTTCAAGTCCAAGGTCGTAATACTCCGTTTTCAGGTCAATAAACGGAAGAAGAAGTTTGTCCTTTATCATCTTCCATATTACCCTTGTCATTTCGTCTCCGTCCATTTCGACCAAAGGAGTGGTCATTCTGATTTTTTCCATAGTGATCAGTCTTTCCTTTTATTATCAAAGCCTTTGCAGACTTTAACTGCTTATCTGTCCTTAATATCAATATACTTCTTTTCATGTGATACAGATTTGTATGCGGGACGGATAATGCGTTTGCCGCTGTTTATCTCCTCAAATCGGTGAGCGCACCAGCCTGCCATTCTTGAAACAGCAAACAGGGGTGTGAACAATTCTTCTGGGATACCGAGCATTCTGTATACAAATCCGCTGTACATATCAATATTGGCACAGATGACCTTGCCGGAATGTTTTACTTCCTCAAATACGAGAGGAGTCAGCCGTTCTATTGCTTCAAGCAGATGATACTCTTTTTCAAATTCCGTACCCTCAGCCATTTTTCCTGCATATTCTTTCAGTATCACGGCTCTGGGATCGGAAAGGGTATAAACTGCATGACCCATTCCGTAGATCAGTCCGCTGCCGTCTCCCACTTCCTTTTTGAGTATCTTCCTCAAATAATCGCTGAGTTCATCTTCATTCTCCCAATCGGAAACATTCGCTTTGATATATTCGTGCATCTCCGTGACCTTGTGGTTTGCTCCGCCGTGTCTTGCACCTTTCAGTGAGCCGATAGCTGCCGCATAGGTAGAATACGGGTCTGTGCCCGATGAAGTGAGTACACGGCAGGAAAATGTTGAGTTGTTGCCGCCTCCGTGTTCGGCGTGAAGCATCAGCATAATGTCAAGCAGCTTTGCTTCGTCGTGGGTGAATTTTCTGTCCGCACGCAGAGTGGAGAGAATATTTTCGGCAGTTGTCATTCCCTCTATCAGAGGGTGCATGATCATGGAATTATCGCTGAAATAACGCATTTTCGTTTCGTAAGCACATATCATGATAACGGGCATTTTGGCGATTAGAGACACAGCCGTATCTATTTCATGCTCAGGTGACAGGGATTCGGGGTCGCTGTCATAGGAGTAAAGAGCCAGCGTTGACCTTGCCATTTTATTCATAATATCCCGTGAGGGAGCTTTCAGT
>JBGVAQ010000372.1:0-3421 GCA_045224775.1 Acutalibacteraceae bacterium
ATACACCCATTTACTTCATCGTATGAATCTTTCCTTCTTTTCTCAAACTATGAAAGGAGATTTGAAGACGGAATAAAATTCTATGAGATGTTTTTCAGAACGGCAAAAAAACTGTCTGCCGATAAAGTCATTCTTCATGGACTCAGCACTGATTACCGTTCAACTCTTGATAATGAAGATTATTTTATACGCTTTAAACGTATACGTGATATCGCAAGAACTTACGGTACAGAGCTTCTGCAGGAAAATGTCGCAAAATTCAAAAGCGGTGACCTGATGTTTATAAGAGATATGAAAAAATTTTTCGGTGATGATATCGGATTCGTATGTGATACAAAACAGGCCAGAAGAAAACAAATATCACCTGTCGAATTTACAGATGTTATGGGCTCGTCATTGAAGCATGTACACATAAGCGGATATACTTCCGACAATGAATGCATACTTCCGGATGAAAGATCTGCTCCATATACGGAAAAATTTATAAAACATCTTATACAAACAGGCTTTAACGGTGATATAATAATAGAAGTATACAGATCAGGCTTTCAGAACATAAATGAACTGAAAAACACCAAAAAATATCTTGAAGATATTATAAGAAAATACTCGTGAATATATAATAAGATTCGGAGGAAATGTAAATGAAATGTCCATACTGCGGATGTGAGGAAAGCAAAGTTGTTGATTCAAGACCGACAGACGAGGGCGAAAGAATACGCCGCCGCCGTGAGTGCTTTAATTGCTCGAAAAGATTTACAACGTATGAAATGATTGAAACTACTCCTATCATGGTAGTCAAAAGAGATAATTCCCGTGAACCTTACAATCGTGAAAAGCTTACCAACGGCATTTTAAGAGCTTGTGAAAAGCGGCCTGTATCCCTTGATGATATTGACCGTATTGTTGACGAGGTTGAAGTGAAAATTCAAAGCACTATGGACAGAGAGATATCTTCAAGAACTATAGGCGAGTATACAATGGATGTTCTTAAAAATGTTGATGAAGTAGCTTATGTGCGTTTTGCTTCTGTTTACAGACAATTCAAAGATATACATTCTTTTATGGAAGAATTAAAACGTCTTATAGAAGAAAAATAGCGGAGTTCCGGAGGAAATAATATGATAATAGATACACATATCCATATCGGAAAAATAAGAGAATTTGACCTCCCGGAAAACGATGTTATATATTCAATGGAAAAATATTCCATTGATTACAGCATCGTTTCAAGTCTTAATGCCGTTGAATTCGATCATCAACTTAATCCTGTACCTCCCGAATATCAGCGTTCACAGCTTGACTGCCTTGACGATGTTCTAAGTTTCGTAAAAAAGTACCCGTCAATGCTTGGTGCTGCGGTATGGGTAAAGCCATACGGTGAAAAAGCTGACAGCATGCTTTACAATGCCATAAAAGAAAACCGCAGATATATAAAAGCAATCAAGTTTCATCCATTCCATTCAAACGAACCGTTTGACTCCGAAAAGACAGCTCCTTTTATAGACCTTGCAGAAAAATTTTCTTTGCCTGTCGTAGTACATACAGGCGGCTCTGATGCCGCTTCATGTAAAAGGGTTTACAACATGGCAAAAAGATTTCCTAAAACAAACTTCTTTATGGTACACATGGGACTTGGTACAAATAACAATGAAGCAATAGAACTTATATCTATGCTGCCGAATCTTTACGGTGATACTACATGGGTTCCCGTAAAAAGTACACTGAAGCTCATAAAAAAAGCCGGTATCGGAAAGATCGTTTTCGGAAGCGATAATCCAATTGACGGAAAAGATACCTATCTGCATAACCGTACCGGTGACCGTTCGCTCTATCAGGAATATTTCAATGAACTCAAAGATATTCTTTCAAAAGATGATTATGACAGGCTGATGTATAAGAATGCGGCAGAACTTTTCAGTATAGAATTATAATGAGTGCAAAGGACACGAACAATTTTTATGCTCGTGTCCTTTTATTATTCTATCAGCTGTTTTCATGTGACAAAAATCTTTTATAGCTCTTGTCTATTCCAAAAGCTCCCAGAGGTGCTGTAACCAGTATTGCAAGCACCGCCACGGACAATATCGTTTTTCCACATGGAAGTTCGGCATAAAGCGGTACCGAACCTATCGCTGCCTGTACTGTCGCTTTAGGAAGATAGGCTATTATACAAAATATCCTTTCTTTTGCATTAAGTTCAGTTTTAAGCATACATATGAAAACACCTAATGCTCTGAATGCAAGTGCTGTAAATATCATAATTAATGCAGATACTCCTGCTTCAAGTGTATAACGTATATCTACTGCCGAACCTACCAGCACAAACAGCAATATCTCCGCAGCTATCCAGATCTTCCCGAATTTTTCCGAAAGACTTGATGATACCTTTTTTCCCATCCTCATCTTTATTACACATGCCATCGCAACCACAGCAAGCAGTCCTGACAATGCAATATAAGGTTTTAAAAATCCTTCCGCTGATATGAGCAGAAATGATACTGCAAGTATTATTATTACCTTAACACTGTTTCGTATCTTGTTGTGTGTTTTATACATTTTTTCAAAAATATACGCTGTCACAAATCCTACAAACAAACCCAGAACAACTCCAAGTATTACAGATACAGGGATATTAAGAAAATCAAGTGCATTTATACTTCTGCCCTGTGCCATTGTGAGAAATGTCGAAAACAGCGCTATAACAAAAATATCATCGCATGACGCTCCTGCAAGTATCATCTGCGGTACGCTTTTCTTTGTGCCGTATTTCTCCTCTATCAGCCTTACCATTCTCGGTACCACAACTGCAGGTGATACTGCACTCAGTACCGCTCCCATCAGTGCTGCCTCAATAATATCAACTTCAAGAAAAACAGGTGCAAATATCACATAACCTATAATCTCAAAGCATGCCGGAATAAAAGACATCATAACAGCCGGACGACCTACTTTTTTCAGATCAGATATATCAAGTGACAATCCTGCTTTTATAAGTATTACAATAAGTGCTGTTTGTCTTAATTCGGACGATATTCCAAGAACAGACGGATCTATGAGGTCAAGCAAATACGGGCTGAGAACTATTCCTACTCCAAGCATACCAATAATTCTCGGTAGACCTATCTTTTCAAACAAAGCCGCTGCACTCAGTCCAAAAATAAAAATGATTGCAAGTGAAAACAACATCAAAAATCCCTCCTTAAAAAATAAAAAAGCTGACAACTACTGCATAAAAATACAGAAGTCATCAGCTTGATAAAGCGGTTTCGGTTTCCCGTGGGAGAACATCATTCCCAATATTCATTTTTATATATAAAGTATATTAAAAAATATTCCAAAAGTCAATATGTATTTAACAACATTACAGGGTTTTTGAATGAGTGAACAAATTATTAATATGGCTCCCTCTTTGAGGGAG
>JBGVAQ010000373.1:0-6551 GCA_045224775.1 Acutalibacteraceae bacterium
TACACTATATTATATTATAATTGGTGGTGTATACAAAAAATTTAAAGAAAGAGGGTAAGATTTATGAACAAATTGAGACACCGCATCAGAAGATCAGTTTCTGCTTTACTGTCCGTATTGATACTCGGTTCTGCATTCTCCGTTTCGACAGCTCTTAACGCTTCGGCGGTTTCGTATTCGGAAATGTCTGCACTCGATCAGTATGCATACAGCGGAAACGACCTCGGTGCAAATTACTCAAAAACATCAACAACTTTCAAGGTGTGGGCGCCGACAGCATCGGCAGTGCAGATAAAGCGCTACACAACAGGAAGTGACTCGGAAAGCGGCGCAAAAGTCATTGAAACAAAAGATATGACTAAAGGCAGTCAGGGCGTATGGTCAATAACTATCTCAGGCGATCTCGCCGGCACATACTACACCTATCTTGTCACAGTAAACGGTACAACAAAGGAAACCGTTGACATCTATGCACGTTCAACAGGCGTTAACGGCATGAGAGGTATGGTTCTCGACCTTGACAGCACAGATCCGGCAGGCTGGGAATCAGATAAGCGTGTGGAATGTCCAAATCAGACTGACGCTGTCATCTGGGAGCTTCATGTGCGTGACTTTTCATCCTCATCTGATTCAGGCATGAAAAACAAGGGAAAATATCTCGCCTTTACCGAAACAGGTACAACTGTAAACGGTGACGGTCAGCACAAAACAGGTATCGATTATCTCGAAGAGCTTGGTGTAACACATGTACACCTCCTCCCTGTTTATGACTATGCAAGCGTTGATGAAACCGCACTTTCAACCGACCAGTTCAACTGGGGCTATGATCCGATGAACTACAACACTCCCGAAGGCTCTTATTCAACAGATCCTTATAACGGCAGTGTGCGTGTAAAGGAATTCAAGCAGATGGTGCAGGCTCTGCACAATAAGGGTATCGGCGTTGTAATGGACGTTGTTTACAACCATACCAACTATGGCGGTTCAGGCAAAAATGACTGGTTCGACTTCACCGTTCCGGGATATTACTACCGTCAGAATGCAAAAGGCGGATTCTCAAACGGTTCAGGCTGCGGCAACGAAACAGCCAGTGACCGTGCGATGTACCAGAAATTCATGGTTGACTCACTGAAATACTGGGCAACAGAATATCATCTTGACGGATTCCGTTTCGACCTCATGGGCATACATGATGTTGATACAATGAACCTGATAAGAGCCGAGCTTGATAAAATATCTCCCGAAATACTTATATACGGCGAACCATGGACAGCAGAAGCATCACCCTGCCCGAAACCGACAGCCGTTCAGGGAAATATGAAATTAGTTTCCGAAGAAGTAGCAGCATTTAACGATAAAGTGCGTGACGCAATAAAGGGAAGCTGCTTCAATGCCTCAGATCCCGGATTCATACAGGGTGCAGGCTTTGAAGAAGCACTCAAAGCCGGCATACAGGCAAGCTCAACAACGATGGCAGGTGACAGCAAATGGTCAAAACAGCCGTCACAGACAGTTACATACACCTCAGCACATGATAACTACACGCTTTATGACAAGCTTGTAAAATCCTGCAAGGGCGGTTCGGGCTACGGCAACAGATATGATGACCTCGTAGCAATGAACAAGCTTGCAGGCGGTATCATACTCACATCACAGGGTATGTCGTTCTTCCAGGCAGGCGAGGAATTTGCACGAAGCAAATACGGCGATGAAAACAGCTACAAGTCCTCCACATCAGTAAACCAGCTTAAATGGCAGAATACAATAACCTATTCCGATATAGTTTCCTATTATAAAGGTCTTATCGAGATAAGAAAGGCATACTCCCCGTTCCGTGACCCCGGACAGACAAGCAACGGTACAATATACTTTGCATGGGGTACCAACTGCCCGAAGAATGTTGTTGCATATACAATGTACAACAAGCTCAACCCGTCAACTGAATGGAACTACGTTGCAGTTATCCACAATGCAAACGCAAACGCCGCAACAGTAACTCTCCAGACATACGATACACAGACTCTCCCGACACAGTGGGTAATAATTGCCGACGGAACTAATGCCGGCACAAAGTCACTCGGAACAACAGGCAGCACAGTTTCAGTTCCCGGAAGATCAACTGTTGTACTCGTTGACAAAACAAGCTTTGACAGAACTGATATTTCATCAGGCTGCAAGGTAACAGTTGACCATGTTATAAAGTCAACAGGCAAGGTCTATAAAACCGAAACACTCAAAGGCAAAGAGGGCGCATCATACTCAACATCACCTCTTGCAGAACTTACAAGTCAGGGCTATGACGTTGTATCGGTTTCAGGCAGCAAAACAGGCACATTCACAAAATCCGAAATAAAGGTAACATATTACTACGACATAGATCCGTCAAAATACGGTACTGTAACAGTAAAATATGTTGACACCGATACAGGTGCATCAATAGCAGATGATACTGTAAGCACAGGTCTTATCGGCGATTCCTACAGCTTTACTCCAAAGAGTGTAAAAGGCTATGCAATACCCGATGAGATAAAAACAGGCAAATATACATCAACTCCTCAGACTCTTACATTCAAGTACATAAAGTCAGAGGAAGAAGAAGGTCTTAAAATACATTACTACAATTCGGCAGGCTGGTCACAGGTAGCAATGTATGTTTATCAGGGTTCGGGAGCATCCGCAACACAGCTTTCAGGTAAATGGCCGGGAACTCTTATGACAAGTGACGGCGGCGGCTGGTTCAGCGGAACAATAGATTCGGCAGACAGCGGTCTTTTCATAGCAAACAATTATGCCGGCACTGCTCAGGATCCTTCAGGCGATAGTCCGGACGGCTATAAAGTAAGCGGAGAATGCTGGGTAAAGGCCAAAACGGTATATCCGACAGGAAAGGTAAAGGTACTCTATACCACATCCGACGGAACAACACTTGCAAGCGAAACTCTCAAGGGTATGGCTGACGGTACAAATACCTATACAACAAAAGAAAAAGCATTTACAGGCTATGAGCTTACAGCACAACCCTCAAATGCATCAGGCAAATATACATCAGCGGATATAACCGTAAAATATGTATATAAGAAAACTTCACAGCCAGATGCACTTGAAAACAATTCATCAGTAAGCAGTTCAGCCATAACAGCAGGCAATTCCGTAACAGTAAAATGTGCGGCATCAGGTGGTACATCACCCTATACATACGAAGTAAAATACAAACTCGGCTCAGGCTCATACAAAACAGCTCAGAGCTACAGCTCATCCACCTCATGCAGCATAACTCTTGACACAGCAGGTACATACACAATACTTGTAACTGCTAAGGACAGCGCAGGCACAACAAAGGAAAAGACTTTGACCGTAACAGTAAAACCCGATGATGTTGACGAGCTTGTAAACACCTCAAAGCTTTCTGCAACATCAATTACAATAGGCAGCACTGTTACCGTTACATGTTCATCAACAGGCGGAACAGGCACAAAAACATACAGGGTTGCCTATAAGCGTGCAAGCAGCGATACATGGACTGTTGCACAGGATTACTCAAAAACAACAAGCGTAAAGATAACTCCCAAACATGCCGAAACCTACACAATAGCCGTAAAGGTCAAGGACGGAAACGGCACTATAAAGAGGAAGGATCTTAAACTAACAGTCAAGAATGCAGAACTGACAAACACATCTGAATTAAGTGCATCATCAATAACATACGGTAATTCCGTAACAGTAACATGTTCATCTGAAGGCGGCACAGGCACAAAAACATACAGAGTTGCCTATAAGCGTGCAAGCAGCGATACATGGACTGTTGCACAGGATTACTCAAAAACAACAAGTGTAAAGATAACTCCCAAACATGCCGAAACCTACACAATAGCCGTAAAGGTAAAGGACGGAAACGGCACTATAAAGAGGAAGGATCTTAAGCTCACAGTCAAAAGTGCTCCGCTTGCAAACTCACCTTCTCTGAGTGCAACAAATATAACACTCGGAAACAGTGTTATTGTAACATGTGCATCAACAGGCGGTTCAGGCACAAAGAAATACAGAGTTGCCTATAAGCGTTCAGCAAGCGATACATGGACCGTTGCACAGGATTATTCTACAAATACTTCCGTAAAAATAACTCCAAAACACGTTGATACCTATACAATAGCAGTAAAGGTAAAAGACGGCACCGGTACTATAAAGAGGACTGATCTCAAGCTTACCGTAAACAAAGCTGTTTATGCAAATACCTCGACTATCAACAAAACAACTGTTATAGTCAATAATCCCGTAACCGTAACATGCTCATCAACAGGCGGTTCAGGCACAAAGAAATACAGAGTTGCCTATAAGCGCCTTACAAGCGAAACATGGTACACAGCACAGGATTATTCAACAAATACATCCGTAAAGATAACACCCAAACACATTGATACTTATACTATACGTGTAAAGGTCAAGGACAGCAGCGGTACTATAAAAACCAAAGACTTAAAGCTCAAGTCGGTATCAAACGAGCTTACAAACACCTCAACGATAAGCCCGACAACAATATCCAAAGGACAATCTGTCACAGTAACATGTTCATCAATAGGCGGCACAGGTACAAAGACATACAGAGTTGCCTATAAGCGTGCATCAGCAAGCTCATGGACTGTTGCACAGGATTATTCCAAAACAACAACTGTAACTATAAAACCCAAATACGCCGAAACTTATACAATAATAGTAAAGGTAAAGGACGGCAGCGGTACTATCAAGAAGAAAGAAATGAAATTAAAAGTCGGTTAATTTAGCTTGAACCAAACAAAAATGCATGGTAAACCTTACGGTCTGCCATGCATTTTTGTTTATATAAATATCATTGCACATTGCACATTGTACATTGCACATTGTACATTGTACATTGCTAATTGATAATCGTTACCTCAAACGAACACCAGCAGGGCATGAGCACTCGCATCTGATCTTCAAGCCTGCTTCTCTGATATTCCGTCATGCTCCTTGTACATTCAAAGGTTATCTTCATTTCGGAAATATCAAATGTAAAGCTGCCCTCAACGCCGAATGCATCACATATTTTCTGCATTCCCTCTGCATTAAAATCATGCTGTCCTACCGAAAGTGCAGCTAAAAGTCTGCTGCGCCTTGCTTCTGTTGTAATACCGAAATTTATCCTGTGAAAAAGCTGTTCCCTTAGTGACAGCCCGTAGCTTTCTGCTGTGCTTACAAAGCATTCACGCAAAAGCTCCTCGGCTTCTCCGAAATATATGTCAAGTCCCTCGGCATAAGCCATAAGCTCCGCATAAACAATACTCCCCTGTTCTGCCGAGTACAGTCCCGTATCCGAAAGTATGCGGCTCATTGTATCAAATTCAGACATTTTATCCTCCCTGCATCTCATTAACGGTAAGTGTACCAAGCTTTCCCATATCAGAATTTGCTATTGCAGTATCACTCATAGAAGTGAAAACATAGTTTTCAACTCCGTTTACTTCAAGTATTGCCTTTCCCAGAGCCGAAAGAAGAACATCTTCACCCACAGAAAGCTCGGAAAAAAATCTTCTTATCCTGTCCCTTACATTATCGGCAATTCCTGAAAATGTATAACCGTCACCTGCTTTTATGCTGACATTCACATCAATACTGCTCAGACCGCAGTTTACAACAAGCATATTTATTCCGACAGGTTTTGCACTCTGCAAAACAGACGAAGCCTGTATAAAAACATCAGATTCCGGTACAGCACCTCTGCCGCCCAGAACAACCACTATCTGTCCCGGTTCATTCGCTACTCCGTAAGCCTTAGCCGACTGTATGCCGTCAATACCGCATGCAAGACTTTCAAAATATGCGGCATTGACTCCGTCAGGACTGAGCCTGTAACTTTCAAATATCCTCTTTCTGAGTGACTCATCATCTTCATCATCCGTACCGCCCGTAAATGATGTGGAATTGCTTATGCTCAGACCGACAGAAAAATATGTAACGATAGTCTTTACCTTGCCTATACCGGTATTATATATCGTACCGCTTTTTTCTGCCTCACATTCAGCCATAAGCACAGTACTTCCACGTCTTATCGTATATTCCTGAACAGTTATATAATTTAGCGAACCCTCATCATTTGTACATATAGTTCCTGCCGGCACAATAACATCAAATTCCACAGGCATATCAAGAGTAAATGCAATCATGCCTTTTGCCTTTGCACCACTCTGTCTTTCAAGACCTCTCTGAGATGCATGAAGATCAAGCATTTCGCCGGATGCTGTATTCGGGAACATCTGCTTTTTTATCCATGCAAGCTCCGTATTCAGCGAAAAAATCTCTCCTGCAAGCACACGCAGCCTTATACCTATATCACTTGCACTGTCAGGCTCAAAACCTGACAGCTCTGTAAACTTATCACTCATTCTTTCAAGAATTTCATCATATGTAATATTCATCGATCCATTTCCCTTCTGACATTTATATCATATACATTACCCTCATATTCAACGCTTATAAAAAGTGAATCATCGGATATTTCAACACCTGTAACTTCCGCTTCCGGCATCCTGCAAAGT
>JBGVAQ010000374.1:0-25997 GCA_045224775.1 Acutalibacteraceae bacterium
ATACATTATTTGTAAATGTATCAATATCGCCCTCGATATTTACAAGTGTAGGCTCGCCTTCAAATGAAGGTATCGGGTTTCCGTCACACTTATATGTGTGGATGAAATGTCCCTCGCCTGCAACCGGCTGTGCATACTCATAGAAGAAACGGAGTGCGGATTCCTCTCTGCCGCAGTTGCTTTTCAGTATGGAAAGCTTATATGAGAAATCGCCGTCTTTGAATTCCATTATACCTGAAATTCTCGGTGTGAAGTTCGGCGGATCAGGCTCAAAGGTTCTTGTTCTGAGTGCGTCCTCAAAGGTCTTGCCCTCAAGCATGAAATCTCTTATTGTATCTGTCTGATCACCGTTTGTAACTATTGTTGCGTTTTCAAGTGTACGAACAGGAGCATAGATTATAAGTGAAGGATCAACAAGCTTTGAAGGATCGAAAGCCTGTGTTTTGAGGTCCTTTCCCTCTGCAACAAATACTCTGTTGCGGCTGTTTTCACTTCTGCCCATTATAAAATAGCCTGTTACTGCCTTTTTGCCGTCTGCACTTCTGCCGATGATGATTCCTCTGCCCGGATAGGTCGTTGAGGATATTTCTGCTGTAAGCTCTGTCATTTCATCATTTCCTTTCAATGTCAGTTTTTTATATATACTCTGTTATCTCTGACTTCAAGTCTGTCATCACAGAAAAGTGATACAGCCTGCGGAAGTATTTTCCATTCAGCCTGTTCCATTATCCTTTTCTGGAGAGTTTCGGGTGTATCATTTTCCATAACTTCAACAGCCTTTTGAAGTATTATAGGCCCGCCGTCACATTCTTCTGTAACAAAATGCACCGTTGCGCCCGATACCTTTACACCCTTTTTAAGTGCCTCTTCGTGTACTTTCAGACCATAGTATCCCTTGCCGCAAAAGCTCGGTATGAGTGCCGGATGTACATTCATCATCCTGTTGGGATATGCTTTTACAACAAGCTCATCTATTATTGTCATAAAACCTGCATATACAACAAGATCGGCTTTCTCCTCATTGAGAGCCTGCAAAAGTGCCTTGCTGTATTCTACAGCGTCGGGATATGCCTTTCTTTCAAGGACTCTTGATTTTATGCCGTGATTCTTTGCCCTTTCAAGAGCATATACTCCCGATTTTGATGATATCACGCATGTTATCCTGCCGTTTTTTATGATACCGCTTTCCTGAGCGTCTATGAGTGCCTGGAGATTTGTTCCGCCGCCCGAAACAAGTACCGTGATATTTTTCATTGAGTATTCTCCTTTGTCACTCTCAGTATTCGATTATAACGCCCTCGCTGCTCTCAACAAGCTCACCGAGTACATAAGCTTCTTCGCCTGCTGCTTTGAGTACTTCGATAGCCTTATCAACATCAGCCTTATCTACAACTACTGTCATTCCGACACCCATATTGAATGTGTTGAACATATCTCTTTCAGGAATATTTCCTGTCTTTGCGATAAGGTCGAATATCGGAAGAACCTGTACATCACTGCGCTTTATCTTTGCAGAAAGTCCGTCGGGAAGTGAACGCGGGATATTCTCATAGAATCCGCCGCCTGTGATATGGGAGATTGATTTTACCTTTACGCTTTCGATAAGCTTCATTACAGCCTTTACATATATTCTTGTAGGTGTGAGAAGTGACTCGCCGAGAGTTGTTCCAAGCTCATCATAGTACTGCTTTACAGTGTTTTCATCTATACCGAACACCTTGCGTACAAGTGAGAATCCGTTTGAATGTACACCGCTCGACTTTATGGCAAGCATTACATCTCCGGCTTTCTGAGTTTCCGGCTTGAGTATCTTATCCTTGTCAACAACACCTACTGCAAAACCTGCAAGGTCGTATTCATCTTCAGGCATAAGTCCGGGATGCTCGGCTGTTTCGCCGCCGATAAGTGCACATTCACTCTGTACACAGCCCTCTGCAACACCTGAAACTATCTTTGCCACCTTTTCGGGATAATTCTTTCCGATAGCGATATAATCAAGGAAGAACTGGGGCTTTGCACCACAGCAGATTATATCGTTAACGCACATTGCAACACAGTCGATACCTACTGTATCGTGCTTGTCAAGAAGGAATGCAAGCTTTATTTTTGTTCCTACACCGTCAGTTCCCGAAACCAGTACCGGCTTGTTTATACCTGTTGTATCTATCTCGAAAAGACCGCCGAAACCGCCTATTCCCGAAAGAACACCCTTTGTCATTGTCCTTGCGACATACTCCTTCATAAGCTCGACTGATTTATAGCCTGCGGTAACGTCAACGCCTGCCGCCTTATAGCTGTCACTGTAGCTTTTCATATTTATCCTCCAAATTTTTATTTTTGCCTGTGATTTATTCTTCTATTTTCTTCGAGTATTTATCTTCTCTTGTGGTATTGATAATTTCAAGAGGATAATTACCCGTAAAACATGCATCGCAGAAAGATATATTGCTGCCGCTGACTATCTCCTTCATACTTTCAAGAGAAAGAAATTCCAGTGAATCCGCTCCCATATATTCACGCATCTGTTCGACACTCATATTTGAAGCAATAAGGTCATTCTTCTGTGTTGTATCGGTATTGAGATAGCAAGGACTTATGAAAGGCGGTGAAGCTACTCTCATATGCACTTCCTTAGCTCCTGCATTTCTCAGAAGCTCTACTATATGTTTGCTTGTCTTGCCTTTCAGTACAGAGTCATCTATGACAATAACCCTTTTGCCGTCAACATTGCTTTTCAGCGCATTGAGCTTTATACGCATAAGGTATTCGTTGGTTTTCTTCCTGTCGTTAAATGCTCTGCCTATATATTTATTTTTGATTATGCCCGGTGCATAAGGTATGCCGGACTCCATTGAATAGCCTATTGCAGATTCTATGCCGCAGTCGGGTACTCCGCAGACTATATCCGCATCAACAGGACAACTCTTTGCAAGCGCTCTGCCTGCCTGCTGTCTTGCGAAGTTTACGGACACACCGTCAACAACGCTGTCGGGACGTGAAAAATAAACGTACTCGAACAGGCAAAGTGCAGACTTTCCGCCGCAGTTCTTGTCATAGCTGTGAATACCGTCTTTGTCTATGACTATCATCTCTCCGGGACGTACATCTCTTATAAATTCTCCGCCCATGCTGTCGAAAACACAGGATTCAGATGCTATTGCATAGCTTTTACCGACTTTTCCAAGGCAAAGAGGACGTATGCCCATAGGATCACGCACTCCGATAAGCTTATTCGGCGCCATAAGAACAACCGAATATGCACCTTTCATACGGCTTACAGCATTCTCAACGGCTTCTTCAATAGAGGACGCTTTTATTCTTGCCCTTGCGACAAGATATGCAATTATCTCTGTATCGCCGTATGACTGGAATATAGCTGCGCCGTGCTGAAGGTCGGTTCTCAGCTCGTTGTAATTCGTCAGTGCGCCGTTCATACACAGTGCAAGCTGACCTTTTATATATCTCATAACAAGAGGTGCAAGGTTTTCATGATTAACATTTCCGCCGGCAGAATATTTTACATGTCCTATGGCTATCTGTCCGTTTCCGAGCCTTGAAAGCTCACTTTCGGGCAAAGCTTCCGGTATCATGCCGAAATCCTTATAATATGTGATATTGCCGTCATTGCTCACGGCTATACCTGCTCCTGCCTGTCCTCTGTGCTGGAGAGCATAAAGTGAAAGGTAGGTTTCCTCTACTATATTGATTGAATCATCGGCTGCAAATATTCCGAAAACACCACATTCATCGTGTAACTCAGACATAAATACACTCCTTACTTCCTGATAAGCTCTGCTACCTTTTCCTGAATCGCAGCATCTTTTTTCTCAACGCCGTTTTTCATAGCAATCTTTTCGTTTTCAAGCTTTTCTGCAAGAGAATCGTCTGAAAGTGCAAGCATCTGAACAGCAAGTATTGCCGCATTATCTGCACCGTCTATTGCAACAGTCGCAACCGGTATTCCTTTGGGCATCTGTACTGTGGCAAGAAGTGCGTCAAGTCCGTCAAGAGTTGATGACTTTATCGGTATGCCAATTACAGGAATTGTTGTGTGAGCTGCAAGTACACCTGCAAGATGTGCTGCCTTGCCTGCTGCTGCTATTATAACACCGAAGCTGTTCTTTCTTGCATTTGCAGAAAACTCTGCTGCTGCTTCGGGTGTTCTGTGCGCAGACATTACATGCACCTCAAACGGTACACCATACTGGTCAAGTGTTTTAACAGCTCCCGATACTATTGGAAAATCGCTGTCGCTGCCCATGATTATCGCAACTTTTTTCTGTTCGGACATAATTGAAAACTCCCCTTTAATTTTTTATTCCGGCGGCAAGCTGCCGCACTCATAGAGAACGCAGCCGTTCCGCAGAATACAAAAAGTACTCCAAGTATTATTTTATCTTATATCGCTCAAAAAAGCAAGACAGAAATGACAATTATTCAAAGCATCATTGACAAAAGAGAAAAAAGAACAGGCACGATATTTTCATCATGTCTGTTCTTGTTATCACTTATTATTCACTTGTTATGACAAAGCTGCCGTCCTTAAAGTCGCATTTCAGCTTTTCTCCTGCCTTTACAGTACCTTCAAGCATTTTCTCGGAAACAGCATCCTCTATCTTTGACTGTATCGCCCTTTTAAGCGGTCTTGCACCGTATACTTCATCAAAACCTGCATCTGCAACAGCCTTTACTGCTTCATCTGTAAATTCTGCTGTTATGCCGATATCTTCAAGACGCTTTCTGAGTATGTTAAGAAGATTTCCTGCTATCTTGCAGATATCATCTTTATTCAGTCTGTTGAATACGATTATATCATCAACACGGTTCAGAAATTCGGGCTTGAACACGTTTTTCAGCTCGGAAAGTACTTTTTCCTTTATCTGATCGTTCTTCGGCTTTTCGGTTTCTTCCCCGCCGAAAAATCCGAGATTTGTCTGATTTTCGGTTATGAGCCTTGCTCCTACGTTTGATGTCATTATTATGACTGTATTGCGGAAATTAACGTGTCTGCCCTGTGAATCGGTAAGTCTGCCGTCATCAAGTATCTGCAAAAGCATATTGAATACATCAGGATGTGCTTTTTCTATCTCGTCAAAGAGAAGTACCGAATACGGTTTGCGTCTTACACTCTCGGTAAGCTGACCGCCCTCGTCATAGCCGACATATCCCGGAGGTGAACCAATGAGCTTTGATACAGTGTGCTTTTCCATGTACTCCGACATGTCAAAGCGTATCATAGCATTCTCATCTCCGAACATAGCCTGTGCAAGTGCCTTGCAAAGCTCTGTTTTGCCTACGCCTGTAGGACCTGAGAATATGAATGAGCCTACCGGTCTGTTAGGATCTTTGAGTCCTACTCTGCCCCTTCTTATTGCCTTTGAAACAGCGGATACTGCTTCATCCTGTCCGATTATTCTCTTATGAAGTATTTCTTCAAGCTTTAAAAGTCTTTCGCTTTCCTCCTGTGTGAGCTGTGATACCGGTATTCCTGTCCAGCTCGATACTATACCGGCTATATCCTCACCCGTTACTTCATCATTCTTATGGCCGTTTTTCTCCTGCCATTCCGTCTTTTTGTTTTCAAGCTCCTCTCTGAGCTTTTTCTCCTCATCCCTGAGCTTTGCCGCACGTTCAAAATCCTGTGCGTTTACAGCCTCTGCCTTTTCCTTTTCAAGTGATTTCAGTGTGTTCTCTATCTCCTGAAGATCGTCAGGCGCTGTATATTTTCTCAGGCGTACTCTTGATGCCGCTTCATCCACAAGGTCGATAGCCTTATCGGGTAAGAATCTGTCAGCGATATATCTTGACGAAAGCTTTACTGCTTCGTTTATAGCTTCATCGGTTATTTTTACCTTATGATGTGCCTCGTACCTGTCACGAAGTCCTTTGAGTATCAGTACGGCTTCTTCCTCAGTGGGTTCGCCTACCGTTACCGGCTGGAAACGTCTTTCAAGTGCGGCATCCTTTTCTATATGCTTGCGGTACTCGTTTATTGTAGTTGCACCGATGACCTGAAAATCACCTCTTGCAAGTGACGGTTTAAGGATATTTGCTGTATCTGCCGAGCCTTCCGCCGAGCCTGCACCGATTATTGTATGAAGCTCGTCTATGAAAAGGATTATATTTCCTGCCTTCTTCACTTCATTTATTGCATTGCTTATCCTGTCCTCAAAGTCACCTCTGTACTTTGTGCCGGCTATCATGCTTGTAAGGTCGAGGGCAACTATTCGCTTATCCTTGAGCGGTTCGGGTACATCTCCCGAAACTATCTTCAAGGCAAGACCTTCTGCAACAGCCGTTTTGCCGACACCCGGTTCACCGATAAGACACGGATTGTTTTTGGTTCTTCTTGAAAGTATCTGGATAACCCTTTCTATCTCGTTTTGTCTGCCGATAACGGGATCTATTCCGCCCTTTGCGGCTATAGCCGTAAGATCTCTGCCAAACTTGTCAAGCATTTTTGTATTTCCCGACTTTCCGTTTGCATCGGGTGAATGTGCGCCGCTGTCGGTATAGTCACTTTCGCTTTCAGGTGAGCCAAATGCTTCTCTGAGAAGTCTTATTATATCAGGTACTCTTACGCCCATTCTGCCAAGAAAACGTACTGCATAACTGTCTGTATCGGATATGAGCGCTATGAGAAGATGTTCCGTACCGACATAGTTATGACCTAACTTTGCCGCCTGCATTACTGCAAGCTGTAAGGCATTCTTTGTCCTCGGAGTAAAGTCCTCCGGAGAAAGCCTTGTTTTATCGCCTGTGCCTATCTCCTGTCTTATGAGCTGTTCAAGCTTTTCAGCATCTGCGCCGCACTGTTCAAGAATGGTATATGCAGCTCCGTCACCGTTTTTAAGCAGACCAAGAAGTATATGCTCACTTCCGACATAGGTATGTCCGAGATCCTGAGCTGATTCGATTGAAAGGTTTATGGCATTGTTTGCCTTTTCTGTAAATCCGTTGAATTTATACATAGTTCTTTCCTCCTCCGAAGTATTATTCACTACTCACTAACCACTACTCACTAACCACTACTCCAGCCTGTGGCTTGCTGGAATTTTATGCTGTGATATTGCCGTCCTTACAAGCTCTGCTCTGATATGGTCACGTTCAACTGCTGTAAGCTTCTTTCCGACATTCTTCATCAGAGTTGCCGGCTGTATCTCGACTATAAGTCTGTTTATCGTGTCGAAATCTATATTGTCGAACAGTCCCATCTCAACTCCGAAACGTACATTCGATATGAGTTTCATACACTCATCATTACTTACAAGCCTTGCATAAAGAAGTATTCCGTATGAGCGGTATATCTTGTCAAGCACACTTATATTTTCTGAAAGTGCTTCCCTTGCGTTTCTTTCCTGAGTTACAAGCTGGAATGCTATATCACGGAGATTATTTATTGCTTCTCTTTCGGATATGCCGAGAGTTACCTGATTTGAAAGCTGATATATTGCTCCGCTCGGTTCTGTGCCTTCTCCGTAAATACCCCTTATAACAAGTCCTAACTTTGAAAGCGATGAGCTTATCTTTCCCATTGCTCCGCTCTCTTTAAGTGCAGGCAAGTGCAGCATAAGTGATGCTCTCATGCCTGTACCGATATTTGTCGGACACTGTGTAAGATAGCCCAGCTTGTCATTGAATGCAAAGTCAAGCTGTTCATCAAGCAGCGTATCTATCTTGTCTGCAAGATCGTATGTTTCGTCAAGCTTCATTCCCTGACCTATTACCTGTATCCTTACATGATCTTCCTCGTTTATCATTATGCTGACTGATTCATCATCAAGAAGAAGAAGTCCTCTGCCCTGTCTGTCGGAGATAAATTCGGGACTTACAAGGTGACGTTCAACAAGTGATACAGCCTCCTCCTGTGTAAGCTCTGACATCTGTATATAGCTGAACCTGTCAGATATTGCTGAATGACCGTCAAGTACGGCAGCCTTTACGATATTTGCTACCCGCCTTTTCTTGTCATCATTTAGTCTGCACGGGAAAGGAAACTCACGCAGATTCCTTGCAAACCTTATTCTTGTGCTTATAACAACATCACCGACGTTTTTGAGATCTGTGTATTTATTCTTAGGCATATCTGTCACTCCTTTCACTGTGCATAGCTGTCGCTGTCGTTAAACTTTTCGAGTTCCTTTATCCTGTCACGAAGTTCCGCAGCCTTTTCAAATTCCTGATCCTTTATTGCCTTTTCAAGCTCGGCACGATATTTTGCTATCTCGTTACGTACCTTTACTTCTGTGCCTGCCGAATGAGCAAGCTTTCCTGTATGGGCTGTTCTGCCGTGTATTCTCTGTATTGACGGGAGAAGCTCCTCATAGAATACATCATAACATTCAGCACAGCCTACCTTGCCTGTCTTTGCTATATCCTCGAAGCTGCTGCCGCAGCACTCACAGCGTTTTCTTGACTTTGATGCTCCGAAGCCGTCCATAAAGCTTCCGAAAAACTTATCAAAGTCAAATGCAGGTGCACCAAAGAATGACGCATAGCCGTGTTTCTGAGCACATTCACTGCAAAGATTGTATTCCTTCAACTCTCCGTTAAGGATAGTTTTGATATGGGTTGTTGCCTGTCTTTTCTCACATGCCTGACATAACATAATATTACCTCCCTGTGCGGAAATACCGCTGTTAATTTGTTTTAATTTTCAAGTATAACAAGTGTGATAAGCATATTTTTCATTATTGCAGCTCTGAGTATATCACGGCTTTCCTGAGATATACTGCTGTATGCCTTATCCGAAAGTGCGGATGATATCAGTATCCTTTCATATTCGGATATCATATCCCTGTCGGACATATTGGAAAGTATCGCTGCTGCTGATGCAGACGATATCCTGCTGCCTATTGAGTTTACGATGTGCATTATCGCAACTCGTCTGTCAGTCGTTACTCTTGTTATTCTTATATATCCTCCGCCTCCACGTCTGCTCTCTACAATATACCCCTGTTCAGGCGTGAAACGTGACGTAATAACGTAGTTGATCTGGCTCGGCACACAGCCTAATGTATTTGCAAGCTCATTTCTTTGTATCTCCGCATTTCCGTCCGTTTCATCCAACATTCGCATGATGTACTGAGCTACTATATCACTCATTTTCATATTCATCACTTCCTGTCTTTGACTTTCTTTGACTTTGTAAGTTTATTATATATTCAAAGTCAGAAAAGGTCAAAGTCAGAAAAAGTCAATTTTTTTTTATTTTTGCATTGTAAACTCTGTTTTTCTTTGATTTTCTCGTTTTTTCTCACTGTTTCATATTTTTTACAGCAAAAAATATGCACATCAGGCTGGAATAAAAACCTGATGTGCATTAAGGCTCCCTCTGTGAGTGAGCTGTCAGCTATGCTGACTGAGGGAGTTATAACCTGCGGTCAGTATAAAATCAGCGAAGCGGAAAAAAGAACAATAAACACACTTAGTTTGTCATTCAGAACTTAGTGAGGAATCTTTAAAGATCCTTCGCTTGCGCTCAGGATGACTGGCTGTTTGTAGAATTTTTCAAGCGAAAGTATGCTTTGTGGGAAGCTGCGTAGAAAACTCCCTACGGCACTTCGAGCCACCTCCCTCAATGAGGGAGTCTATGAATGCAGGTATTTGGTTGAAGAAGGTGTTTCGGATGCAAAACATGCATTGTGCTTTATGTTGTGCTTTGCATAATAAAGTGCTTTCATAGCCTCGGAATACAACTCATCATAAGTACTGCCGTTTGACGGGAAAACACTTATTCCCGCTTTTCCGTATATTGCGATATCTCCTGTTTCGGACTGATACTTATTGCTTATTGTTTTGCATATCTGCTCTGCTTTTTCAAGTATCTTATCCCTTGAAGTCATTCCTTTTATCAGAACAATAAACCTGTTGCCGCTGCTTCTTCCGATTATGTCGGAATCCCTGAAAAGCTCACGGATATTCTCGGCTACTTCCTTAAGAACAGCATTTGCAAATACTGTACCGAGATTTCTCTCGATAAGCTCGAAGCCGCATATCTCGGAAAGTATGAATGCATGTCCCGATACCGAGCCTTCATCATAGAGATAACTCTTTATCTTGTTTTCGGTAGCACGTTTGTTATAAAGATTTGTTATGAAGTCAGTGCGTTCCCTTTTATTGTCATCTATAACGCTGTCACGCTCATAGGATATATCCGTAAACACAGCTATTATCTTTATAGGAACCTGTGCGGCATTTCTCATTATAACGAAATGGACTCTGTTCCAGACATAAGCACCGTCTGTTTTTCTGTATACCCTGATAAAAGCTTCAGAATCCGTCTTATCGGAACGTGCCTTGTTCATCTTTTCAAGCAGCTTGGCAATATCACCCGAATGTATGAAAAGCTGATTTTTTATGTTCCTTACAAAATCTTCTGTTGCAGGAACATATCCGTACATCTTTTCAAATGAATCGGTAAGCTTTATGTTATCGAATCTCGGCATCCACTCAAGTACGAATGACTTTGTCTGTATGAGTATTTCGTCATACATCTTTTCATTTGGAATAAGCGAAGTATGCTCGTGGTTGAGTATCGGATAACCGGAATCCACAGATGATGCCCTCATCTGAATTTTCATATCTTCGGAAGAAATAAATTCTTTTCTGTGTATGCCAAATGGAACTCCCGTGTTTGCTCTCAGAATGTCAATGAATTCCTCGTCAATTCCTCCCGGAAGTACAGAAAATGCTCCGAGTCCGGCAAAACACTTTATAAGCTCCGAAAGCACACTTATATTATATATACCGTCCGAAACTGCATGTAAAAAGCTTCCGTCAAAGGCTGCACGGTCAAAAAGATTTTCTATAAAGCAGCTAACGCTTATGCTGCTCGTTCCGACATTATATACACCTGCCTTGAAGCCCATATCCCTGAGTACTGAAACAAAGCCTGTAAGCTCATTTATACTCATACCGCTTATCATGGCATGTGATACCATTATACATATATTTTCCGTGTTTATCGGGTATTTTGTCAGCATCTCCTTTATGGCAGCAAGAACAGCGTCACTGTCCTTCCCCTCAAACATCGTGAACATATTTATTTCAGGCAAGGATATATTTTCCTGCTCAAAAGAATATATCTCCGCAAACAACCTGTTCAGACTGCTAAGACTGAATGCAGTTAAATTTCCGTCAATATCGCTATCGGCTGTAAGCGTATCATTTATGCCGAGATAATTGCTGTGAAGTTCAAGCATATCATATGAAAGTATCGTACCGCTTGATGAATCAACAACGGGTATGAAATACTTTTTCTTGTCGATAAGCTCAACAGAATCATCATTCACTTTAATCTCAGAATCATACTTTTTAAGATCCCAGTTTTCGCACATCTTCTTATTATAGAAAAGATACATATTCTTTCCGTTGAGCTTTGCTATATCGACTGCCTTTGATGCATTTCCGAAAAGCTCATCAAAGCTTGTGCCGTCATTGGGATATGATGCTATACCCATAGTTGCAGATACAGTTATAACTTCCCCGTTATTATTGAAATCATAATTCTTATGAAGACAGCGGAAAATATCCTCTATAAGTTCCAATCTCTTTTCATTATCCGGACAGTCATTTATAAATACTATAAAATTATCGTCCTCTATCCTTGCAAGCATATTTCCGTAATTTATCTGCTGTTTGAGCAGTTCTGATATATCACAGAGAACATCATTCCCGAATTTATAATCCGTCTGTCTGTTCAGCTTTTTGAAATCGTCTATGTCTATAAGTATCATTGAATGATATCCGTTCTTGCCTGTATAGCTGATATAATCATCAACTTCACGCTTTATGCCGCTGTAATTCCACAGACCTGTCACAGAATCCTGATCGGACATCATACTGCTGTTTACAACGCTTTCATTAAGCTCCGACATAACAAGGAATATCCTGACAAGCTTATCGTCCTCGGTTATCGGTATCATCGAGCATCTTACGCTTGAAAATTCGCCCCGTCCGAGATCCATCTGACATTCAAGAATTACACTTTCACAGCCATTGTCTGCCGCTTCCTGTATGCTCTGCAAGCGGAATGTCCTTAAAAACCTGTTCTTATAATTTTCGGGACAGCATTCCGAAAGTACATTTATGGATTCTTCATAGTTTTTCGGGATATATCCGCAGATATCCTTTATAGAACCCTTTCTTTCATGCATCATATCAAATCCTGTATCAAATTCAAAAACATAATCACACGCTCTGTAAAGAATATCCCTGTCACGCTTCTGACTTTCGCTCATTATCTTTTTCTGATGCTCAATGGTATCTATAAGGGCATTCCTGTCCATTTTCATATAGATATCCCTTGTATGATCTTCCATAGCTTCGCCCGAATAGCTCTGATGATTATGATCAGAAACACTTCTGTCGGCATGGTTTGCATCGGCATATTCAACGGCAAGTGCCTTGAACTTCGGAAGTACTGCACCGAAACATTCCATCATTTCATCTGAAAATGCTCCGCATGCTCCCGTCCTTATCATATCAACAGCCTGTTCGTGAGAAAATGCCGTCTTATACGGACGTTCACTCGTCAGTGCATCATAACAGTCAGCCACTGAAACGACCTGTGCCCATATCGGTATCTGATCGCCGACAAGTCCGTCGGGATATCCAAGACCATCCCATTTTTCATGGTGATAACGGCATATATCATAGCAATAGCCGTAGTACTCGTTCTTTTCAACAGCGTCAAGCTGTTCGAGTATCTCACAGCCCTTTATTGTATGCTGTTTCATTATTCGGAACTCATCATAAGTAAGACGGCGGGGACTGAGAAGTATTGAATCGGGTATTGCTATCTTTCCTATATCATGTATAGACGAAGCTGAGGTTATAAGCTCTATCTTTTCTTCGGTCATGTTATATTTCGGGTACTTCTTCGCAAGCACACGCAAAAGAAGCTCTGTAAATTTCCTTATCCTGTGTATATGCCTTCCCGACTCTACATCACGGTATTCTATCACCGTACTGAGAGTATCAAGCATATCATTATTTATCGTATTTATTTTTTTCTGCTGTGTTTTAAGACGCTCGTTCTGTTCAAGTATCTTCTTTGTCTGGTCATTCACAAGCTGTTCAAGCTCGTTTTTATTTGAGAACAGCTCGACCATATTTGCAACTCGCCTTTTTGCTATATACGGGTTCACAGGTGACGCTATAACATCACAGAACGGCATCGTAAGGCTGTTCTGCTTGATATAACTGCTTTCGCTGTTGAGTATAACGATAACAGGAACATTATCGAATACTTTCAGAGCAGAAAGAGTCTTTACCGAATCGGAAGATAATCTCGACGCTATGCTTTCATTTATAAGTACAACAGAAATATCCTTATAGTTTTCGGTAAGAAGCCTGAACGCCGTTTCGCTGCTTTCAGTCTGTATAAGCTCATACTGCGAGGCGAAAATTCCGTAAAGAATAGACCTGTTTATTTCGGTATTATCTGCAACGAGCATCTTTCTCATTTTTACACACCCCTATAAAAATGTGGAATTTGGAAAGTGGAAAGTGGAATTATGCATTTTATCCGGCATCTCAAAAACACTTTTCAGCATATACTTTTCCGCATATATTATACACAATCATTCGTGATTTGTACAGAGTTTTACTCAACTTTTTTTATATCATCATAGTAATGCGCTATTATAAGATCAGTTATCATACCATAGCTTTTTATTCCGCCCGACTGTGAATTGCTCTTGAGATAGCTGTCATTGACAGCGGAAGCCGCCTCGGCAACAGGTGTTTCAAACTGCGTCCAGTACTCCGAATACGCTATCATATCAATGTAAATATCCTCGCTGATATATTCCGTCAGTTTCTTATATTTATCTGCATCCGCACTGTACAAAGCGTTTGACGCATACATGAGAGCCGTGACATATCCCGAATACATAAGCTCATCATCACCCGAATATATGCATGCAAGATAAGCCGTGAAATTTGCCTCCTGCTCACGCATTATACCTCTTACATGTGCAAGCTCATGGCACATTGTAAACGGCAGTTCAAGATCGGGAATATCCGTATTTACATTTGCTTCAAACGTAAATGGGAAATACACTCCCGTTATATTCAGATATGACATTCCTCTTGAAAGCATTACCGATTTAGGAACACTGTAACCGCCGGCTATAAAAGAATACCGGCTGTTAAGATTATTTACGGCATCTCTCGCCTTTGTCCGTAAAGAATTTTTGTCGAAAGAAACAACACCCTTATCATCCTCTTTAAGCTCTGCACGTTCCTTTGAAGCGTTCTTTGCAAGATATACACATACCTCATACAGTTCATCCGATGATCTCGGTTTAACGTCAAATCCGCTGAGTTCAGTAAGGCTGGTACAGTAATAATTCACTCCGCAGTTCGTAACAAACGCAAAATAGACTGTAAAAGCACATGACGCTATTATCAGAATACTTTTCAAAGCGGTAAGTATGCGTTTTCCCTTTGCTTTGACTACAATAACGACAGCTGCGATTATATACACAAGAACAGCAACAGGCAACAATACAATAAGCAGCTCACCGAGCGAAAACGGCAGTATTCCCGATACATTATTCCAGAATATTGAGATATACCTGTATATATTATTCAGGTAAAAATCGGCAGCCCAGCGGTTATGCTTAACAAACTCCCTGAGTGCAAGTGCAGCAGGCAGCAGCATTATCAGCCAGAACCATACGCTTTTCAATGCCTTTTTGCCAATGCTTTTAATAATTTTCAATGCACTTTTAAATCTTTCACTTTTCATAGCAGTCTCCGACTTTTTTATTTTATTCTAACATAACTTAAAGAATGATTCAACTTTATTTAAAAGATGAAATACAAGGAAACGTTTCCAATAAAAATTAATTGCAAAAATCACAGCTTTTTAATATTATATAACAAAGAACTGTTTTTACGGAACTTACTGCATGAACGGAGTGAACTGCATGAACATCGAACAGATAGACGAATCACGGGTACTGATAACCCTTTGTGACGAGGATATGGAAAACTATTCTGTAAGCTTTGAATCACTTAGCTTATCCGATAACCATACAAGAAGTGTACTGAAAAAACTTATGTACTATGCATCTGACAGAACCGGCATAAGCTTCGAGAAAAAACACATACTGATAGAAGCTCTCAGATATGAACACGGCTGTATTTTACTTTTCACTGTATCGGAAAAAAGCGGCAAAAAAAAGATATACAGGATAAAATACTACAACGACTCATATATTTTCACTTTTGAAAATGCCGAAGCACTTCTCTCATGCATACAGGCACTTTATCTTATGAATGACAGCCGCTTTGCAAGCTCGGTGTATTTCCGGAAAGACAGATATTACCTCGTAATAAACTCACCTGCCGCATTAAAGCCGAAATATATCTGCACAATATCGGAATTCTGCACACACCAGTTTCGTGGACGCATACACACCGCTATTCTGCGTGAACACTCAAAAGCTGTTTATGAAAAGAATGCCATTGAAGTTATCGGGAAAACTCTCTGCTCATCAAAAAGCTGATATAAAAACAAGGCACGATCAACGCTGACCGTGCCTTGTTCGTTAAGTGATATTCGGAAACAGCTTCATTCAATTCAGCAGAATTTAAAATAATTCCACTTTCCACTTTCCAAATTCCACATTGTATTGTATTGTATTATTTTTTATCTCGGAATATCCATATTTTGTTGTTGTACATGAACATGGCAACAGCCATGAGTATTATTATTGCATATCCGATAAAGCTGTAAATATCTGTCAGCTCTCCGAAAAACATGAATCCGAGTATAGTCGCAAATATTATCTGCGAGTAATCATAAACGGATATCTCTCTTGCGGGTGCATTGCAGTATGCGGCAGTTATCGAGAACTGTCCGCCCGAAGCCGCAAGTCCTGCACATAAAAGCATCGAGAGCTGATATATATTCATAGGGTGAAAATCGAATATCAGGAACGGAAGCATTGTAAGACATGAGAATGCCGAAAAGAAAAATACTATCATCGCACCGTTCTCATTCCGCTTTCCCAGCAGACGAACTATCGTATATGCAAAGCCTGCAAACATTCCGCCCATAAGTCCGAGCATTGACGGAAACAAGTCAACATTTGAAAATGAAGGCTTTATTACAAACATTGCACCGACAAATGCAGCAAATACCACTGTTCCCTGAAAAAGCGACAATCTTTCTTTAAGTATTATTATCGAGAAGATTATCACGAAAAACGGCGACATCTTATTCAGTATTGACGCATCCGAAAGCGGTATATGATCTATAGCGTAAAAGTTGCAGACTATACCGACTGTTCCTGCTATCGACCTGAACAGAAGATACTTGAGATTACCTTTTTTCCACCTGAAACTCTGCTTGTTTTTCAGCATCATTGCCGCCGCAAAAAACATTGCAACAAAATTTCTGAAAAAGCTTTTCTGGAAAGACGGAAGATCCCCCGAAAGCCTTACAAACAAATTCATAAGTGCAAAACAGAAAGCCGATATTATTATATACAGTACTGCCTTGTTTTTATTGCTTATCCTGATCATTCATTATCCACCATCCATCAGAACAGGAAAGATATATTATCATCAGCCGCAAGATTATCAAGTGAATAAAGTATCAGTACTCCGTCAGCCTTTTCCTGCTGTGCAAGTGCCGATACATCCTTCTTGTAATAACGCAGATCAACCATTATTATCTCACTGTAATTCTGTGACAAAAACGGTGCGATTGCATGTGCGTATGAATCCTTTACTATTATAAGCTTTCCGCCCTTGGCATCACTGTTCTTTATCCTGACAAGACTATGGTTTCCATCAAGATATACGGGATATTTGTCATCCTCATTGAGATGCTCCCTGAAGAAATAACTGTTTCCGTCTTTTTCCTCATCACCGTCATGTATGCTTACGGAAACACTGCCGCTGCTCTGATCTTTATTTTTCCAAAGCTCTATCTTATCGGGCGATACCCACCACAAAGCACTTTTTGAATATGATGTTCCGTAAAATCCGTCAATTCTTTCCTTTTCAAAGTTTTCTTCGGGAACAGGCTCATATCCCAACTTTTCTCCTAAAAGCCTGTAACATTCGTATGCGCCTTTTGCTGTCCAGTGATGGTCAGTCCTGTAGTAAAGCTGTTCTGTCTTTGCCTTTTCCGAAAACTCAGACTTTACATCTGTAAAAGTTATATTCTCACCAAGCTGACTGCTGAATTTATCAATAAGCTCTCCGTCATTATACGGTTCATGGTTCAGCGGCAGCTTATCACTGTTAACATATCCCGATGACGGTATCAGCGACATATAAACAGGTACATCCGAACAGTCCGCAAATTCCTTTATATATCCTGCATTTTCTGATATCTTTTCTGTATCAGCCGTAGGCTTCGGGAAAAGATATCCTTCTTTGCCAAGGTATATCCCCTTTTTGCCGTTTCTGCCCGTTACAAGCTCATAATCGGCACTCAGTCCTACAAAGAAATTGCGTGCAGGAAGGTGGTCGGAAAGCCATGTATCAAGCCCTTCCTGAAATTTTCCGTCCATAATATTTTCTACGGTAACAGACGGAAAATCCGCAAGCATTTTCTTTTCCTGTGCAGAATACTTCTGTTTCGGGATAACGAACAGAAGTATCATAAACGTAAAAATAAAAGCGCAGAAGATGAATGCAGGAAGATATTTTAATGCATTTTTTATTTTCATTTTAACTCCTTTCCGCTTTCACCGTCAGAACTTGAAGTACAGGAACGGATTATACGAGCTGCTTACAAGAGCCGAAGTACAAAGCAGCAGTGATGTTATACATGCTCCGTTGTCTATGACAGCCAAAACAGCCTTGCTCTTTATCTTGTGATAAATAAACGTGAACAGCGGTGTTGAAACAACAGCCGCAATAACTATAAGCGGCAGATAGGATATAACAGACGCCTGCACACTCTGCGACATGGAAAAGCCGTCCGAGCCGAAAAGTCTTGCGATAAATCTGCCCATCTCGCCCATATCTTCAAAATAGAACAGTACCCATCCGAATACAACAAGTATCATGGCATAGATATGTCCTACAGCCGAGGGAAGCTTTTTGAGAAGCTTTAAAAGGAACGATTTCTCTATTACAAGAAGTACACCGAAATATACTCCCCAGAGAATAAAGTTCCAGCTTGCACCGTGCCACAGTCCTGTAAGAAACCATACAACACCTATATTTATTATCTGTCTTGCAAGACCGTGTCTGTTTCCGCCAAGAGGAATATACACATACTCCCTGAACCATGTTCCGAGGGAAATGTGCCATCTTCTCCAAAACTCTGTTATACTTGCCGAAATATACGGATAATCGAAGTTTTTCATAAACTCGAATCCGAACATCTTTCCCAGACCTATAGCCATATCCGAATATCCGCTGAAATCGAAATATATCTGCAAGGTATAGGCTATTATTCCTACCCATGAACCCAATGCACCGCTTGCAGAACCGCTTTCTCTCACGGTATCCCATATCATTCCCATTTCATTGGCAATGAGTATCTTCTTTGAAAGACCTACAAGAAATATCCTGACACCGTCCGTAAACTGCTGTAAGCTCTCTTTACGGTTTACAAGCTGCTCCGCTACATCCTGATATCTTACTATCGGACCTGCTATAAGCTGCGGGAACAATGATACATACGTACCAAATGTTATGATATTCTTCTGTACCTTTACGGTATTGCGGTAAACATCTATCGTATAGGACATTGTCTGGAAAGTATAGAACGAAATACCGATAGGCAAAGATACCTTTAATATGGGTATATTCAGGAACGGCAGTATGAAATTCAGCGTTTCCCCGATAAAACCTACATATTTGAAGAAGCCTAAAAGTCCGATGTTAAGAACTATAGCCGTTATGAATATAAATTTTGAAATGCCCTTTTTCTGTCGGTTTATACCTATAAGCACACCTGCAATATAGTTTATAAGTATGGACACGAGCATCAAAATGACGAGCATCGGCTCGCCCCATGAATAAAATACAAGGTCAACAATAAACAGTGTCACATTTCTGAATCTTTTCGGCGTTGCATAATACAGCAAAAGCACCAGCGGCAGAAACATGAAAAGAAATATCAGACTTGAAAATATCAAGCTAAAACACCACCAAATTTAATCATCTGTTATTTTATGCCTTCACTGAACATGCTCTTTATCTTTTCTGCATCTGCGGAGATAACAAGTGAAACATAAAGTCCGTTCTTCTCCACCTTTGCACTCTCGATATTCTTTACCTGCTCGGGACTGTAGTTCTTTATTACATTGTACTTTGACTCCCAGTTTTTCTGGAGCTGTGCCTCTACCTGCTTTGCAGTATCGGCATTCTTTGCCTTTACATATACTATCTCGTCCTGTGTAAGACCGTCTGTGCAGTAAAGTCCTGCGAAATCATCCATCCAGTCCTCTTCTATACCGAAGGTTCTTTTCATCTTTGCTGCATTGAAATCAGATGTTTCAGCCGGCATCTTTACTTCTGCCTTTACCTTTTCAAGTATAGATTTAAGGTCTGAACCCGACTTGGAAGAATCCGACTCTGTTGATGCTTGTGAAGCTACAGACGCAGTTGAAGCTTTTGAAGCATCAGATGTTTTGCTGCTGTCATTTCCGCCGCATGCACAAAGTGTAAGTGCAAGTGCAGCCGCAGTTATTACTAAAAATATCTTTTTCATTGTATTCTTTCCTTTCCTTGATCAAACATGGTTTTTAAGGTACTCTACCCACTGATAACAGCCTGCATCAGAAAAATGCAGTCCCATAGCTGTTGCATCACTGCAATATTCATATACAAGATTGCCGTATCCGTCACCTACTGCCGACGCTATATCAAGATAATGATATCCCATCTCATTACAGAAAGCCTCTGCCTTACTGTCAAATTCGGCTATTGTCGTATTATTGAGATATGTCAGCTGCATATTTTCAAGCATGGGTGTTACTGATTCAATATAGATATCCGCATCCGGACAATTATTCTGTATGCGCTGTGTTAGCTGTCTCATTCCGTCAACAGCACCGTCAACGCCGTAAAGTCCGATATCATTCATACCTAACATTATGAATATTTTGTTAGGGTTGACAAGTCTTGCACCTTCATCTACTGTAACCTTTTCACCGTTAAGTGTCGGGTGTACATTGTCGGGATGATAAAGATCCCACAAAGCATTGTTATATCCTAAACTGCCTGCACAAAGAAATTCCGCATTTCCCAGAGAACCGTTATCCGAATAGTACCACAGCTTTAGTGTTACACTATCGCCTATAAACAATGCATCGTCAAACCAATCTGATGAAACAGGTGAACCGCTTGCAGGCTGTTTCGGCTTGCTCGGCTGAGGTGCAGGCTTACTTGGCTCTTTACTTGGTTCTTTACTTGGCTCCTTGCTCGGTTCAACACTCGGTTCAGTGCTTGGCTCTGTACTCGGCTCTGTACTCGGCTCAACACTGGGTTCGGCACTTGGTTCAGTACTCGGCTCAACGCTTGATTCAACACTCGGTTCAGTGCTTGGCTCGACACTCGGCTCAATACTCGATTCAGCACTTGATTCGCTGCTGCTTTCAGTTTTACTTTCCTCTTTTGACTTTTCGTCAGCCTTACTGCTTTCCTTTTTGGAACTTTCAGGCTTTGAGGATTCCTTTTTTGAAGTCTGAACTTCTGAACTTTCAGTCTTTGATGTCTGTGAAGCATCTTCGGAAGTTACTTCTTCATTTGATGCCGCTTCGCTCTCTGTCACGGACTGCTTTGATGAAGTATCAGATGACTGTTCTTTTTTACCTGAAGTACATGCACACAGTGAGCATACAAGTACTGCGGCTATAAATACAGATATTATTCTTTTCATATCAGACACACTCACTTAACATTAGCTCTGAGATAGTCTGCCCATTTCTGACAGCCGGCATCCGTAAAGTGCAAGCCCATTGCGTCAGGATTATCATCTGACGGCGGATCTCCGCAGTATTCATAAACAAGGTTGCCGTTTTCATCCGATACTGCCGAAGCTACATCAAGATATGTATAACCCTTTTCTTTGCATATAGGCTGTAATTTCTCATCAAATTCCTTGATAGTAGTATTGTTAAGACCGCCGAGAGAGCTGTCTGCAACCATAGGTGTAACAGATTCGATATATATAGTCGCATCGGGACATTTTTCATGTATCTTATCGGTAAGCTCTATCATGCTGCTTACTGCACCGTCAACACCATAAAGTCCGATATCGTTCATGCCGAGCATTATGAATATCTTCTTTGAACCGAGAGCCTTTGCACCCTCATCTACAGTAACTTTTTCACCGTTAAGTGTAGGATGTACATTATCCTCATGGTCAAGATCCCAGAGTGCATTTGTATAACCAAGACTTCCTGCACAAAGGAATTCCGCCTTGCCGAGATCGTCATGGTCTTCAACAAAATATGAAAGCTTGAGCGTTACACTGTCGCCTATGAAAACAGCGTCATCGAACCATGATGATTCTACAAGATCACCTTTCTTTTCGCTGTCACTTTCTTTTTTGCTTTCTTCCTTGCTCTCTTTTTCCTCTTTGCCTGAATCACTGCTTGCTTTGCTGTCATCATTCTTTGATGTGTCAGATACTGCCGAAACAGTGCTTGCTTTGCTCTCCTTTTCTGACTCATTACTGTTCTGTGAAGCATTTCCCGAACAGCCGGTTATAAGTGCAGCAGTAAGTACTGCCGACACTATCAATAAAAATTTTGTTCTCACTTTTGTTACCTCCGATTTTAATAAATGCAAAAAATAAAGTCTTGCCTTATAATTTTAAACCAATATGAAAATATTGTCAACCCAAAAAACAAGGGTTTAATACACGTATAGTCATAATACGAACATGGCATCGCCCATTTTTACGGGCTATATGATAAAGCGGTACAAAATACTGCACCGCTTTACTAAAATAAATCGCTGTGTGTACCGGTTCTGGTCAAGGTCAGAATAAGTTCATCATCTGCAATTATGTATATCAACAGCCAGTCCGGAGTAATATGACATTCACGGCAATCAGAATAATCACCTGATAACTGATGATCCTTATACTTTTGGGGAAGTTGCTCTTCATTAGCCAGCATTTCAATTACTTTTTCCATCAATGAAATGTTATATCCCCGTTTTAGTATTCGCTTGAAGTCTTTTTTGAAAGTTGTTTCGTATTTAATCGTCAGCATACAGATCCTCCATAAGCTCCGAAACTGAATTGAATCCTTTGCTAAGCCCTATACCGTTTATTGCATTTTCTATTGCTCTTTTTGTAGCTTCGTTCGGAGCATCTGTTTTCAGCTCAAAAGGTATCCTCTGTTCTCTTACAACAGTTTTTGCAAAAATATTGAAAGCAGCACTTACTGATAAGCCGATCTCCTGACAGAACTTATCAAACGCAATCTTTGTAGCCTCATCCATCCTTATATTCACATTAGTCTGTCCCATAACAATACCTCCTTATCTATTCTAAAATTATTATAAGCAATTATCTATCATTTGTCAATATATTAATATCGATATAATATACAAATCATAGAATTAACATTGCATCGCCAAAACTGAAAAATCTGTATCTTTCCTCTACGGCTGTTTTATATGCATTCATTACATTATCAAAGCCTGCAAATGCCGAAACAAGCATTATCAGTGTACTTTCGGGAAGATGAAAATTCGTTATAAGCCCGTCAAGCACTTCAAATTTAAAACCCGGATATATGAAAATATCCGTCCAGCCTTCACTGGCACGAATGCAGCCTTCTTTTTTAGCAACAGTTTCAAGTGTGCGGCAGCTTGTTGTTCCTACGGATATTACCCTGCCGCCGTTTTTCTTGGTTTCGTTTATAAGCCTTGCGGTTTCTTCCGGAAGTTCATAATGCTCCGAGTGCATCTTGTGATTTGTCACATCATCTACCTTTACCGGACGGAATGTGCCAAGTCCGACATGAAGCGTTACAAATCCGATCTTTACTCCCTTTTCCTCTGCCTTTTTCAAAAGTTCCTTTGTAAAATGAAGTCCGGCTGTCGGTGCTGCCGCAGAACCAAGCTCACGGCTATATACTGTCTGGTAACGCTCACGGTCTTTCAGCTTTTCGTGTATATACGGCGGAAGCGGCATCTGACCTAATTTATCAAGTGCCTCGTAAAAGTTTCCCTCACATTCAAAATCTATTATTCTGTTTCCGTCCTCTGTGACATCCGCAACAGTACATCTCATTATCCCGTCACCGAAAACAAAGCTTGTTCCCTGCTTTGCCTTTCTGCCGGGCTTTGCAAGAGCCTCCCATCTTTTGCTCTCTATATGTCTGAGCAGAAGAAATTCAACGTTTGCTCCCGTATCCTCCTTTGTTCCGTATATTCTTGCCGGAAGTACTCTCGAATCATTGAGTATAAGACAATCTCCCTCTCTGAGATAGTCAAGTATATCATAAAAATGTCTGTGTTCAAGTCTGCCGCTTTTTCTGTCCATTACAAGAAGACGTGAACTGTCTCTCGGTTCAACCGGTGTCTGAGCGATAAGCTCCTCCGGAAGATCATAGTAAAAATCACTTGTTTTCATTCTTTCCCTTACCTTTCTCTGAAAATCACATCTATTATACTACATAACAGAAAAATTTCAAGCTTATTTTAAACACAAAAACAGGTACGGCAGTATATACCGTACCTGTAAAAAGTCATATATTATTCAGAAGAATTATTCTGCATGAGGGCCTGCTGCTACAAGAGCCTTGCCTGCCTCATTTGTTTCATACTTCTTGAAGTTCTTTACAAATCTCTCTGCGAGATCCTTAGCCTTTGCATCCCATTCTGCTGCATCTGCATAAGTATCTCTCGGATCGAGAATACCTGTGTCAACGCCCGGAAGCTCTGTCGGTACTTCAAAATCAAAGTACGGGATCTTCTTTGTGGGAGCATTTTTGATATCGCCGTTGAGGATAGCATCTATGATACCTCTTGTATCCTTGATTGTTATTCTCTTGCCTGTGCCGTTCCAGCCTGTGTTAACGAGGTATGCCTTAGCACCGCTCTTTTCCATTCTCTTTACAAGCTCCTCAGCATACTTTGTCGGATGAAGCTCAAGGAATGCCTGACCGAAGCAAGCCGAGAATGTAGGTGTAGGCTCTGTTATTCCACGTTCTGTTCCTGCAAGCTTTGCTGTGAAGCCTGAGAGGAAGTAATACTGTGTCTGCTCAGGTGTAAGAATTGATACAGGCGGAAGTACGCCGAATGCATCTGCTGAAAGGAAGATAACATTATCTGCTGCAGGGCCTGATGAGATCTTGTTTACATTCTTTACAATCTTCCCGATATGCTCGATAGGATAAGATACTCGTGTGTTCTCTGTAACGCTCTTGTCGTCAAAGTCGATCTTGCCATTTTCGTCAACTGTTACGTTCTCAAGGAGAGCATTCTTTCTGATAGCGTTGTATATGTCAGGCTCGCTGTCCTTATCAAGACCGATTACCTTTGCATAGCAGCCGCCCTCAAAATTGAACACGCCGTTATCGTCCCAGCCGTGCTCGTCGTCGCCGATGAGAAGACGCTTAGGATCTGTTGAAAGTGTTGTCTTGCCTGTACCTGAAAGACCGAAGAATATAGCTGTGTTCTTACCGTCCATATTTGTATTTGCCGAACAGTGCATTGAAGCTATACCCTGAAGCGGGAGAAAGTAGTTCATCATTGAGAACATGCCCTTCTTCATCTCGCCGCCGTACCATGTGTTGAGAATTACCTGCTCACGGCTTGATACGTTGAAGAGTACTGCTGTTTCGGAATTAAGACCAAGCTCCTTGTAGTTCTCTACCTTAGCCTTTGAAGCTGTGTAAACAACGAAGTTAGGCTCAAAACTTGCAAGCTCTTCATCTGTCGGGATGATGAACATATTCTTTACGAAGTGAGCCTGCCAAGCAACCTCCATGATGAAACGTACAGACATGCGTGTATCCTTGTTAGCACCGCAGAATGCGTCTACAACATACAGCTTTTTGCCTGAAAGCTCATTAAGAGCAAGCTTTTTGCATGTTTCCCATGCTTCCTGAGAAGCGGGATGGTTGTCGTTGGGATATTCGGGAGTTGTCCACCATACAGTATCCTTTGATTTATCATCCATAACGATGAACTTATCCTTAGGTGAACGACCTGTGTAGATACCTGTCATAACATTAACTGCGCCAAGCTCAGTTACCTGACCTTTTTCATAGCCTTCAAGAGAAGGATCTGTTTCATCCTTGAAAAGCTGGTCAAAGGAAGGATTGTAAACAATCTCCTTGACATCGTTAATGCCGTATTTGCTCATATCTAATGTTGCCATAAGATTAACCCCTTTTCTTTAATTTAACACATATATAATACACTAATTTTGATGTGGTTGTCAATACAGCTTGCAAAATAACATGACAGAATTATAGCTTTGTATAAACAAAACACCGTGTATCCAACAATTTTTATAGTATTTTTTCATAAACACTACAAAAAACAACATTATTTCTTCTTCATTTTTCTACACCATGATAAATATATAAAAAACGGTAAATTTTTTGAATGAATAATATCATCCCGAAAATTTCAGAAACCAACTATGTCAATGTTCAATGTTAAATTTATATTCAGATATATAAAAATAAAAATTCCTCGTAGGAACTTACGTTCCTGACGAGGAAAAAATAATTTTTGTTTTTCAATTACATTGTACATTGCACATTGTACATTGTTTTCTACCCTTGTACTATTACGGGGAATGCAAGGTCATCAAAATATTTGCCATCACAGCTTATTGTTGTAACCTTGAGGTCTTCATCAGAATGGATAGTATAAATCAGCTTGTACTGGTCTGTAACACTCTGCTTTGAATAGCAGGTAAGTGTTATTGTGGAATAGCCCTTTCTCAGAGCATTGAAATAATATGTATCGTAATCATTATAGCCTGTTGCGGTCTTTTCGTATTCCACAACAAGTCCGTTGCTTATCTCACATCTCCA
>JBGVAQ010000375.1:0-3294 GCA_045224775.1 Acutalibacteraceae bacterium
CTTCTGAGTGATACCTGCGAAGTCGCCGCCCTGAAAAGCAGCTTCTGTCTTATAGTCGTTTACAAGATTACCGTTCTTGTCAAGACCTCTGCCATAGCTGTGATCGTTTAAAGTATTGCCGTTGCAGAAACGGTCTGTCAGAAGGAAGTAAACTGTTGCATTATCCCATGAAAACGCAGGCGGATTGTTCGGAGCAGCCGCATTTGCCTTAATATTGGCATCAGATACAGCCGAGCCGATAGCCGTACTCATAACAGCTGTTCCCGATACCAGACAGGCAGCCGAAAGTACAGAACTCAGCAGCTTTTTGAAAAAGCTTTTTGTTTTACTTGACATTTTTATCCTTCTTTCCGTAGTAAGATTTTATGCGGATATTTCTGCACACATAGGGGGGTTGATGTAAGAAAAAAATCTTACAAATTACAAAGCTAATATTGCCAGCATAATGCCGGCAGACAGATATATTCTCTTTTACCGACCTCCGTTCCTGCTGAAATAATACTACAAAATCAACATTTTGTAAATTATCTTATAAAAATTATTCTTCATAAAGGGAAAATTTTGTATATCGTGGTTAAAACACACACAATAATTAGTGCAGATTTACTATAATTTTTGCTGTTGAAAACATTGCTTAAAGTGCCGAATTCTGATATAATAGGGCATAAAATACGGCTCTACTGACGGTTGAGTTATGAAAATCAACCGAAAGTATGTAGTTTTGATGAAATGAAGATGTTAAAATAGAAGATGAAAGGAGGTCAGAGACATGGATCAGATAAAGATCGGAAAATTTATCGCACAAAAAAGAAAGGAACAAAAACTTACTCAGAGCCAGCTTGCCGAAAAGCTTGGTATAACGGACCGTGCCGTGTCGAAATGGGAAACAGGAAGATCTTTGCCTGATGCCTCCGTTATGCTTGAGCTGTGTGGTCTGCTGAGAATTACAGTCAATGATCTGTTGACAGGGGAGGCAGTATCTATGAAAAACTACGATGAAAATATGGAAAAAAATCTTATCGAAATGACAAAGCAGAAAGAAGAAGCCGACAAAAGACTGTTGGCTGTTGAAATAGTGTTGGGTATAATATCAAGTGTTCTGCTTTTTGCACTGATTATGATTTCTGCATTTGTTGAGATGCCTGCATGGCTGAAAGTATTAATTATCATATTCGGATTTATACAGTTTAGTATTTCCGTGATGTTCCTGCTGAAAATAGAACAGGTTGCCGGATATTACGAATGTGCAAAATGCGGTCACAGATATATTCCGACATACAAAAGTGTTAATCTTGCCATGCACGTTGGCAGAACACGCTATATGAAATGTCCGGAATGTAACAAAAGGTCATGGCAGAAAAAAGTAATAAGCCGTTCCTGATTTAATGTGGAATGTGGAAAGTGGAAAGTGGAATTTGCAGTACCCTTTCCGAATATCAATAAGACAAAAGCAACTGCCGGAAAGCATAGTATCAGTACTTTCCGGCAGTATTATTTTTATATTAAACAAACTATCAATTATGCATTATGAATTATGCATTATAAATTAAAAAGAGCCGCCGTAAATAACGACAGCTCTTTCGCATCAGGTATAGATTATGCCTCTGTGGGAGCACCAACAGGACATACTGAAGCACATGCACCGCAGTCAAGACATGCATCTGCATCTATTTCGTACTTGCCATCGCCCTCAGAGATAGCGCCTGCAGGACACTCACCTGCACATGCACCGCAAGAAATACAATCCTCAGTAATTTTGTAAGCCATAAATAAGCCTCCTTTTATAATGTTTTATGTATTATAACATAATTCGTGTTTATTTTCAATATATTTTTCAAAAAATATCATAGTTTTTGAACGAGTAAATAAGGCTTCCCACATACTTTCCACTTTCCACATTCCACATTATTCAAAACGTCATGGTATATCGTTACAAGACAGCATTTACCTTTCATTAAAAAAACACTTACCATTCCGTCATTACTGAATGATGTCATTGACACGCTCAAAACAGTGCTTGTTTTGAAATAAAAAAACTTTCCCACCGGAACTTCAAGTCCCACACAACAAAAACTCCACCGTACCCAAAATGGAAAATACGGTGGAGTTGATTTTTTATTCTGTTTCTTTTCTGCGTTTTGCAAGAACAATGATAAATGCTGCGGATACTGCTGTTACTGTGGCTATAACAAAAACAATAGTCATTGTTGTGTCGCCTGTTCTGGCAGTATCTGAGCTGTCAGAGCTTTGCGGTGTGCTTATTTGGGGACCGACTGACTGCTCCGGCTTGGAAGTGTCGGGCTTAGATGTGTCGGGGGTTGAGCTATCCGGTTTGGATATATCCGGCTCGGAAACAGGCTCGGAAGATGTGCCTGCGTCCTTGTAAATCACTTCAAGCGTTGTATCCGCCACAATGGGCGGTGTGGTGAAATATCCGTCCTTTACCTTTGATGTCACATCCTCGCCGCCGTACAGTACATTATCTATTTTCTTTCCATCGTCAGTGATGATATGAAAGGTCTGCTCAGATCTGCGTCCGTATTCTTTGTGACCGCCCACAGCACCGTCAACATCTTCTATCCTGCCGCCGCTGCTGATAAACGTGATAACATGGGCAGCAGGAACAGATACCGATATTGTCGCTCCCTTTTGTTCGGGTGCTTCGGCATAGGCTGTCATGCACGGCACACACAATACCAGCACTGCAAGCAGAATGATAGTTATTTTTTTCATCCGGAGTGGGCACCTCCTTTGAAATTCGTACCTTGCATTATACAGCGTCAACGTAAGCGATATTGAATGTCACGGTGTCGCTGTAATTTCCGGCTGCGGCTGCATCCCAATCTGCCTGAGTGATATTGATTGTGAGATCAACCTTGTCGCCGGCATTCTGTAAAGTGGCAGCGTAGCCTGCGCCGACCGTTTCCTCGGCAGTACCCTTGGCTGCTTTCAGGGTATAGGGAATGACCGCCGTATTGTCCGTGCTGTTGTTCAGGTCAAAGTCAGAGATGATCGTCACCCTGACAGCCTTGTCGGGAGCAAGTCTTGCGCTGTCCAGCGTGACGGCTCCGAAGTCGGTTTTTGCGGCATTGAATGCCACGTTGGTATTCGCCGGAATGGACACGATATAGGTCGGGGCAACGCTTGTGGAGATGGTCACCTCCGACTTTCTTGCCTCCGGTGTCTGTTCGTTGGGTTCGGCTGATACTGCCGTCACGGACACCGCCGCAGCGAACACAGCCGAGAGTAAAAATGCTGTTATTCTTTTCATTCGGGTTTTCCCCCTGTACTGTT
>JBGVAQ010000376.1:0-3466 GCA_045224775.1 Acutalibacteraceae bacterium
AAGTATCTTTTATCTTGTATTCATCTTTCAGCTTATTAAGCATTACCTGAAATATTTTCGCAAGCATCATAGCATCATCACATGCTCTGTGGTGGTTGAAATCACCTAATTTAAGGTGCTTGGCTATATTGTCAAGCTTGTGCTTTGCAAGCTGGGGGAACATTCCTCTTGACAGTGCAAGAGTATCTATATGAGTGAGTGTATATCTCAGTCCGTTACGCTCGGCGGCTGTCTTTATGAATGATGTATCAAATGAAGCATTATGCGCAACAACTATTGCATTATCACCGCAGTATTCAAGGAACTTTTGTACTGCCTCTTTTTCCGACGGTGCGCCGGCTACCATTTCATCCGTTATGCCCGTAAGCTCGCTTATCTTTTCGGGAATATGCTTTTCGGGATCAACGAATGTCGAGAATGTGTCCGTTATCTCTCCGTTGACCATTTTTACAGCACCGATCTCGGTTATTTTTTCCTGTAATGCGCTCAGTCCCGTTGTTTCTATATCGAAAACAATAAATTCGCCGTCAAGCTCCTGTACTGCATTTCCTGTTACTGCCGATGATACCTCGTCATTTATGAAGTATGCTTCAACACCGTATATTACCTTGAACTTGCCGCCTTTCTTTCTTATGCCGTCACACGCATTCATAGCATCGGGATATGCCTGTGCAACACCGTGATCTGTTATAGCAACAGCCGGCATTCCCCATTCATAAGCACGTTTTACAAGATCGCCAGCACCTGTGACCGCATCCATAGCAGACATATTTGTATGAAGATGAAGTTCGACACGCTTTTTCTCTGCCCTGTCAACTATTTTCTGCATTGAAACGGTACATACGGCAGACGCCATAACGGTAATATCGTGGTCGTACTTATCGAACTGTGTTTCGCCCCTGACCATTATTGCCATACCTTTTTTAAGCTCAAGTACGCCCTTGCATTTCTCGTTCAGATCAAGTACCTTTACTGTTACCGAGCCTGTATAGTCCGTAACGCATATAGATATTATCTTTCTTTTGTTGTCACGGGTATCCTTTACTTCTATGGAGAATATCTCTCCCCAGAAAATTATCTTTCCTGCTTCCGCAGAAATGTTCTTTAACGGGAAAAGTTCTCCCTTTATATTACCGCCGTATATAGCCGATGCACTTTCGGGAATAATCGTCGGCATAAGGCTGCTGCCCTCTCGTATTTCTGTTTCGACTAAAGCAGCAGGCACTTCTTTGGGCTTTGGTGTGAACTTAGCCTTATGCTCTGCGCCTGCTTTCATAAGCTCCTCCTGACGTTCAACTGCCGCTATCTGAGCTTCTCTTATAGCTTTTTCTTCGTTTATCTTCTGCTGCTCGATATACGCTTCACTTTCCGTATCTATTTCCAGCATACCGCTGAATACAATTTCAAGCTTTATGTCAAATTCCTCTTTTATGAGCGCCGACAGATCTTTGTCAAATTTTTTCTGCACAAGTATATCCTTGCCGCCGTGTTTAAGGTCTATAACAAGCTTATCTCCGTTTACAGCCGCTGTTGAGTCATTAAGAGTGCCGTTAAGACTTGCACAGCGTCTTTTAAGCTCGATAACAAGCTCAGGATAATATTCCGCACTGAAAAGATCAGTGCGGAACTTAGGATATATACGGCATTTTGAAAGACCAAGCTCACTGTTTATGATAAGCTTTTCGGCATTGAAAAACTCATCCCTTTTTACAAGCTCACGGCAATAAATATATATATTCATTGTGCGTTCTTCGGAGTCTATAACAACATTTATAATATCGCTGCCGCACACAGCAGCAGACAATTCTTTTATATCTATCAGATTTTTAAAGCAATCAGAAAACTTTTTCACCTTTAACTCCTTTTATCTTACTGCATTTCATCTATTGCCTTTATCAGTTCATCAAGAAGTGCATCTTCCGGCACTTTCTTTATTATTTCGCCTTTTTTGAATATAAGACCTGTACCGTCACCGCCGGCAATACCTATATCGGCTTCTCTTGCTTCGCCTGGGCCGTTTACGGCACAGCCCATTATTGCTACGGTTATATTTTTCTTACAGTCTTTAAGACGTTCCTCAGCCTGCTTTGCAAGACCTATCAAGTCTATTCTTGTTCTGCCGCATGTGGGACATGATATGAATTTTATTCCTTCGGAATTAAGTCCCATAGCTTTGAGTATATCCTTTGCGGCATATACCTCCTTGACAGGCTCATCCGTAAGAGATACCCTTATAGTATCGCCTATTCCGCTGAGAAGAAGACTTCCTATTCCTATTGCAGACTTTATTATTCCCATCCTTTCCGTACCGGCTTCTGTAACTCCGAGGTGAAGAGGATAGTCACATCTTTCAGACGCAAGCTCATATGCCTGTTTCATAAAATCAACATTAGATGATTTCATTGAAAGAACTATATTGTCAAAATCGAATTTTTCAAGCAGTGAGGCATGAAAAAGCGCACTGTCACAAAGTGCCTGCGGTGTAGGTCTGCCGTATTTTTCAAGTATGTGCTTTTCAAGCGAGCCTGAGTTGACGCCTATCCTTATAGGTATATTTCTTCTTCTGCATTCATCCGCTACCTGCTTTACACGGCTGTCATCACCTATATTTCCGGGATTTATGCGTATCTTGTCGATACCTGCCGCCGCAGATTCAAGTGCAAGTCTGTAGTCAAAATGTATATCCGCAACTATCGGCACAGATACTTTTTCTTTTATTGCGGGTATTAGCTTTACTGCTTCCATATCGGGAACGGCTATCCTTATTATGTCACAGCCTGCATTTTCAAGCTCCTGCGACTGTCTTACACTGCCCTCGATATCCGTTGAGGGAATATTCAGCATTGACTGTACGGTTATCTTTGAGTCGCCGCCTATAAATGTATTTCCTACCTTTATTTTCTTTGTAACACGTCTTTTCATTTCATATCACCGTTTCACCAGAATAAATGTATTACGTCCTTGACTGTTATTATCGCCATAAACAAAAGAAGAAGTCCGAGACCAATTGCGTGTACCCATGCTTCATGTTCAGGCTTTACACGCTTTCTTCTTATTGCTTCGACTATAAGGAATATAAGTCTGCCGCCGTCAAGTGCCGGCAAAGGAAGAAGGTTCACAACACCCAAGTTAACGGTTATTACCATCATTACAAATATCAGGTTGCTAAGACCATCCCAGAAACTTTTTTCAAGTCCTGCGGAAGTCACTTCTGTAACAGCCTGCGTCATACCGACAGGTCCTGCAACTTCATTAAATCCGAACTGACCTGTTACAAGCCCGATAAGACTTGCCCATACCATCCTGACAGTTGAATATGTCTGCCCGAAAGTCTGTCCCATAAGATTAACAAAATTGTTCTCTATCGGATCGACCTTAAAATCAAGCTGTATTATTTCCTTACCGTTTTTATCCTTTACAGTTCCGAATTTTACATCAAGATCCTTTTTCTCACCGTTTCTTAATA
>JBGVAQ010000377.1:0-7465 GCA_045224775.1 Acutalibacteraceae bacterium
ATAGCCAAAGAAATTACAGCAGAATAAATGATATCAAGTTTATCATAGCGAGTAAATACTTTACGAAAACGTTTTATTCTCAAAAAATATCTTTCAACTTCATTACGTCTTTTGTATAGTTCCTTATCATACTCCCAAAGCAGAGTATTTCAGACGGAGGTAAGACAAGTGAAAAAACAGCAGGCGAAACAGCGACGGTAAAGAGGAATGTCCGACCGCAGGAATGGAAAAGACAAATCGAAGAACAGAAATCAAGCGGTCAGAGTATTCAGGAGTGGTGTAAACAAAAAGGCATAAATCCCAAAATTATTTCTAAAAAAATGCACCCAAAAATAACTTCTGAGGGTATATATAACGTAAATCAAAAAACAAACCGTTTTTACGCTAAATCAAGGAGGAAAAACCATGCCAAATCCAAAGAGCAGTTTACAGAGAAATTTCACTATCATCAAAAAATTCGTAGCTGGCGAGCTGTTTACCGGTATTGCACATGATCTGATTGAGGAAGCTCTTCCGCAGGAAAAAAAGCAGCAGTTCAACAACCATATCAACGAGATGTTTTCTCTGGCGGGGGAAATGGCAGACGCTTATCAGGATATGCCCTTTACAGTTCCCGAGACGTTTAACCCTTATCAGCGGAGCAATCGGGCTCTGCAGGTAGTACCCCTCAACGCCGAAAAAGAGCAGGAGATCATCCATAAGTATAAAGAAATCGTTGACTTCATGAAAGAGGCTGTTGAAGACCCCGCACTTGTCGGTCAGACTGCTGTCAAGAAGCTGATGAAAAATCATATCGATCTGGGCGAAAGATTCATAGACGGCAGAAACGTCGATCAAGAAAGGCTGTTTACACCGGGAAAAAGATGGCTGCTGGATTCGCTGGCCGTTGATATGGTCAAAGAATACAGCGTACCGGGCAGCCAGGAGAAAAAGAAGATCACGAATGAAGAGTTCAACAAGATCTATGATGATCTTCATTATGAGGAATTCAATGATATTACGTACAGGCATATGGATCTTATGAATGAGCTCCAGAACAAAACGGTCACGCCCGCAAGAAGAGCGGAGATAACCGAAGAACTCAAGAGTCTCAACAATAAGATTATAGCCGAAGGCGAGCGTCTGCTCGGTCCCGAGATAGGCGACAATGTCAAGAACGCTTTCACTAGCTATGAAGTGAATGTTGCCGGTGCCCGAGGCGTACAGGCTTCTGTTATCAATCCCGCAAAGGAACAGCTGAAGCTTCTGGAATGCGGCTGGGATCCGGCTTATATGGTGGATGTGCCTGTCATGAGGGGCGTTTAGAACGAGCTTGTCGATCTTTCAACACTCATCAATAATCATAACATCACACCCCTCCAGGGGCTTGTCCCGAAGATCCAGAAGATCAAATCTCTTGATCCCACCCAGAAAGTCTTTGATTCACAGACAGACTTCATCAATTATTCTCAGCAGTATTCTGATGCAATGAACGATTTCCTTACCGAATTCAAAAAGCCTGAGGTAAGGAAAGTCTTCAACGAGATCGCTGATAAGATCACTAAAAACCAAAGTAAACCGGAGCCCGATCCGCTGCCCTATGGTATCACAGAGAAAGATGTAAATGATTATCATCCGGAGCGCTACGAGGTACACTCAGAGAGCCATGTTTATGACGCCATGATCCTGCATGATATTGCATTCCTGGCTGACAAAACAAACTTCAGGGCAAAGGGCATCACCGTCGATGAATACGGTAATGTAAAGTATTCAACAGAGCCCGGTGACAAGATGATAGAAGCAGCAGGCAAGCTCAAAACCGCTGCCGACAAGATCCTCATAGGTGTAAATGAATTTCAGGAGCGCATCGAGCAGGAGGGCATCGAGCAGGAGCGCATCGAGCAGGAGCGCATCGAGCAGGAGCGCATCAGGCAGGAGCGCCTCGGGCAGCAGGGGAACAGGCCGCAGAGGGCCGTCATTCAGGAAAACCCGTTATTCAATAAACTGGCCAATACGATCAATACTTTCATGGAAACCAACTATTCCGGCTACCTGAATTACACCGACGTGACCCGCGGACTGAACAACATAATCAAAAAAGCCGAAGATTTCGAGCATTCCGACAAAAGTAATACGAGCCGGGAACAGCGCAGCATAGCGAAGGATAGCAAGAAGTTTGCAGAGAATGCTCTCAAAGAGATAATGCCCCTCAAGCCCGACAATCTGTATGAGGCAAAGCCTTTCAATATAATCATCGAGGATATCAAGTCCAGCCGTGAGATCGACAGGAACTTTGCAAGCTATGCCATGAAATCGCCTTCTGCCCTGGATGTTGACTATACCGGCATACAAAAAATTGCTTCAACGCTGGATAAGAACTCCACTTTTATTGAATCTCTCAAAAGAGTTGTCGGCGAAGAAGTTGTGTCTGATGAAATGACCACGAACGCTTTAATGATCTTCATGAACAGACCGCATTTTGCTGGGGGTGCTGGCAACAAGAATTCTATTCCGAATATCTTTGCAGCGAGTATCTCCACGGATTCAAATAACAAGGTCATAGCAGACAAGCCCGAGCTCATCGAAGAAGCAAAACAGAATTTCCAGACTCTCGACAGATATTTCAAGAGTATCTCCCGGGCTATTGAAGGCAAAAACTATCCAGGAATGTCTTCTTTTATCAACTTCCAGAGTGAAATGGCTCACAGAGAAGCTCAGGGTATGCATGATTATCAGTACTTGACAAGTATTCCGGGTGGAAGCCTTATGGTCGGTTCCGCTGACTGGAAGATCCCGCCCGAAAAGAACGAGGACCCAAAAGCGTTCGATGATATGCTCATAGGCATGAAGTATGACAAGCTCTATGAGGAGATGCTGAAGAGAGTCGATCTGAAAAAAGAACTCAAAAACAGCACGCTCACGCCCGAAAAGCGCCAGGAGTATACTGACAAACTCAAAGCCTCGAACAATGCTATGATCGATATCTATGAGCACATGAGATCAGACGAGTGCTGTGAAAAATACCAGGGCTATTTCCAGAATTACAATGATATTATCAAAGGAGTCAGAGGCGTTCGTATCCAGATATCTGCGCTCGAACAGCGCAACAAGGCACTTGAAAATGGCTGGGATCCGGCAAGGATAGATGATATCGTGCCTATTGAAAAGTTTACAAAACAAAGCAAAAAATTCGGAAAGATGTTTGAAGAGATCAAAGATCCGAGACTCAACGAGCTCGAGGCTCTCAACAATACTATGGTCTCTCTTTCCCCCGAAAACAAAAAGTTCAAGAACCAGCGCGATTATGATCTGTATAATCTCAGGCTTGCGAACACGGCAAAGGCTATGCTCGAAGAAAGCAAAAAGCCTGAGGTCCGTCAGGCCCTGACAGATGTAATGAAAAAATGCAAGGATGAGAAAATAGCATACGATAAATACAATGATCTCAGGCGTAATGAATACCTTGCACACCGGAACGACCCCACTTTTGTAGTCGAACCTGAAAAGCCGGTACCTGTGCTTGCTTCAGGTGATGTTTCAACTATGATCAAACTCCTTAACGGAGATGATATTTCAAAAAATGCGGAATTCCGGCAGTTCATTAAGGAAATGGACATCACAAAGCAGAGGTTCAAGGGCACTGCCGAGGAGATCGCCAACAGAGAAAACGAGATCAAAGCGACTCAGAAATATTATGATCTTACCAAAGTCTCGGAAACAGTAAACATAATCGCTGCAAATGCAGCCAAGAAGGTCGAGAGAATGGAAAGAGACCTTGACGGTATGAGGTATCCATCGAAGGAATATACCGAGATGAAGCTTGCGCTCATCAATGTGGCACAGCTCTCAAAGGGCGAAAACAGCATCAGCAGTTCTCTTGAAGCACTGGATACACTTGGCGCAAAGACTGATGCTTATCTTAACAGGACAGGTGTATTCGGCAACGACAGGACAGCCTTTGCCGAAGAGCTCAGGCTAATGAGCCGCAGCAGCAGGGAACTCATTAAAAATGCAGCCGGCAATAACTTCACTCCGGCAGAGATGAAAAAGAGCTTCTCAGAACTTGACCGTACTATCAGCACGAATGCAAATGCGTTCAGCGCAGCCGGATTCAAGAAAGAGCTTACAAGCCGCAACAACAGCATCGAACAGTTCAAGACTGATATCACAGAAAGCTTTGACAGGATAAGAGAGCATATTGCTTACTTCAAGCAGGATGCTCAGAATAGAAATCTTGGTGCAGGCGGACATAAGGAGTACCGTGAGCTTGTGGAAGCTATGAAGATAGCAGACAAGGACATCTCAAAGATGAAGCCCGAAGAAGTGTTTAATTCGTATACCAGACTCCTTTCCGCAGCCGAAGCCTACACTGAGGCTCACAGCGGTATGACATCGGGCAATATCGGCAGAGGCCGTGAAAGATTCAACCACTCGAAGGCTATGAGAGATGACATGATAGCATCGCTCGGGAAAGTTGCAAAGAGCTATTATTCGCTCCAGCAATTCGACAAAAATCATACTCTTGAGCAGCAGACAAAGCGCAACAACGAGCGTATCGCAGATTATGAGCAGGCTGCAAACTTCGAGTCCGAAAAGACCCGTCAGGCAAAGTATGAAAGAAAGTTCATTGATAAGTTCAAGCCAAAGACCTGGCTCAACAAGCTTTCCGAAAGAGCGCCTGACAACAACAAACCTCAGAATGAAGTCAGGGCAAACGAGTTGTATGACAATATAACCAAAGATATTGCTTCTTTGATCGCCTCAAGGCAGCTTGAAAAGCTTGTTGTGAACAGTAAAATGTCAAAGGAAGATCAGAAAGCATTCCCGTTCAATAATTTAGCCGAGGCCATCAGGAGCAGCGAAGCATTCGTGCGTATGATCACTCCTCCGCAGAACGGTGACAAATGGGCTCATATGATGGATCTCAAGCAGCGTGCTTTGCAGAATGACGGCAAGGATATACATGCTAAGTATATGAATACCGCCATCAGCCTTGCAAATGAAAATCTCAAGAGCAATAACGCTCCCAAGAAGGCACCGGTCCTCAACAATCAGCTCGATGGCAAGAAGCACGAACTTTGATCTGACTTTCAACAAGTGAAAAAGCAGGGGATGTCAGCCGACATCTCCTGTTTGCTATATAATGCGGTATTTTTGGGCGGTTACTCTGTAAGTGCCATTCTCTATCTGAATTTCTTGCCTGTATTGTGTATTCCTTCAACATATGCTATACTAAATACATCGGAACAGGCGCTTCAAACGGCTGTGCAGTGTTTGCAAGGCCATGCAGAATAAGACGTTTCGCACAAAAAAGCGTTTCAAAAGACTGTCGGAACAGACAAAGTGTCGATTCGTGTCAATTACCGCACCCGAATGCTTATCATCGGGGTATTACTTTACAAAAGGGCTGAAACAGCCCGGAAATCAGGAGGAATAAAATTATGCCAAGAAAGTATTTAGCAATGCCGACCGATAAGTTTGTTTTTGCGGGTATAACAACAATCTACTCTATGATAAACCCAATCGAGAAAAAGCTTGTGGCAGCAGGCTATAAGGGACCGATCCTTGCGGATTTTGATAATGAAATATACAAAGAACTCGGTGTGATAGACAATGAAGCCACACAGAAATTGCAGGAGCAAATTGACGAAGAGTGGAAGGCGGAAAAAAAGGATCGCTCGAGAATGCACCGAAGGTGGATCCTGTCTATAAAAAAACAGCTGACAACTTTGTAACGAAAGAAGAAACTTTTCAGCCCGGAGGCAGGGGCGGCATCAGATTATATAACAATGAATTAACCAACAGCAATGAATACACTGAGAAATCAGACAAGGAGTTCCACAAATATCTTGACAAATTTGATAAATACCTTGATCTTCTGATCTCGAATACACCTGAGGAGGAGTTTAAAGAAGAGTTTACACAGCTCAGGTTCCAAAAAGCAAATATCAGAGCAATCAAGGCCTTTGGTTCAAGACAGGTATTTTCAAACGAGCTCGCTTTTGCAAGCAGCATAGAAATTTTTGACGGCGATCTGCCGAGTATCAAGGACCCCGGCGTTCCCGGGGACGGCGTATCAAGAGAGCTATGGGAGCAGGTTAATAAGAACTACCCATACAGCGATCTGTTAGAGGCAAGTACTGATATTCTCAACACAGCTTGTGATTATGAAGAGAACAAGGAAAAGAATACCTATATCGAACAGGTCAAATACCGTGAGAATTACAGAAAGGCCATACAGGGCTTTCTTGATGCCGCCAAATCTCTTGCAAACGACCCTGAAACAACAGAAAAAACCATCAAACAGATCAGAAAAGAAGAGGTTATAAAAAAGCTGAAGAAAGCCGACGGTCCGGATAAGGATATTGACTACAATGAAATCATAAAAAGGGTCGAGGAGCAGAAGAAAAATGGGCAGGAGCCAAGCCCTGAAGACAGCGAGATCGTTAAAAAAATAAACGACAGTGTCAATGAAGAATATAAACCGGAGACTTATTTTGAATATAATACACGGTATGCCTTTGAACTCAACGGAATGGGCTGTGTCACGAATGAAAAAGATTTTACAGGCGCCAGAGGCATTAAGAAAACGTTTCCTGAAGTAGAAGCGCAGCTCAATGCGATTGATATGGGATGGCCAATGGATGAGCTTGTAAATATTGCAAGACTGAGGATTTTTCTTAGAGATGGCTTAGGTATGAAATCCGGACGTTTCTCGAATGCTGATAAAAACACGTTTGAAAAGGCAAGGAACTTCTATAACGACAGAATCAAAGACAAGCCCTATCCTGCCACGGAAGAGGAAAGAAAGGAATTCTATCGTAAATTCCTTGAGGTCGGCATGGAGCTGAAAAAAATATCAACGCAGCAGCTACAAGATGAAAATGAGGATACATTTGTGCTGGAGTGGACTGAATTTACGGATAAGCTCAAGTAATGTATGGACAAGCCGCTCACCTTTGCCGAGAAGCTCGCACTCAACCACGCTCTGAATAAGGACGAAGACCTCACCATCAATGCTGATAGTGTACGTGAACTGAAAGACGGTATCGGCAAGGACAGATTCGGCCACATCAACAGCACTGAGTACAAGGAGCTGAAAAATGCATTCGGCAAGTTTGATGCGGCATTTGCGAAAGAAAAAGATGGCTTTGTTGTGACAGATCAAAAGGATATCAGCCCCGACAATCTCAAAATTCTGGAGGGATTGAGGGCAAGTGCCGAGAAATACCTGAAAGAAAAGGACACGGAGAAAAAGCTCCCCAAGGAACGCTCCGAAATGGGCAAGGCACGCTACGAATCGGCACAGAAGGCATATCATCTTGCCGACAAGCTGCTCAAGCAGCACGAGGAAAAGCTCGAAAAAGAGTCCAATGCCAAAAAGCAAGCCGAGAGAGAAAAGGGCAGAAAGGAAATGAAAGAGGCTTTCTTTGATGCCAACAGCGAAGAGGGAAAAGAGTCTATCAACTTTGACAGGCTAAGAGCA
>JBGVAQ010000378.1:0-3753 GCA_045224775.1 Acutalibacteraceae bacterium
AAAAAACAGGCTAATCGGAGGACAACCCCGTTTCAAAAAACAGGACAGCAGTAGATTTCTTCACATTTGGATGATATAATGAGAGAAAAAGGAAAACAGGACAGGAGGACGAATATGAATCAGGAATTGATGACGCTGGACTTCTGGCAGGATACGGTCATATATGAGGATAAAACGCTGCCCACCGGCACTCTCGCCTGTGATGCGCTGAATGTATCCGCCGATACCCTTGCCCGGATGAACGAACAGTGTGGTAAAATCAATCTGCTGCTGGGAAAGTTGAACGACGAAGAGGATGCTTCTGAATTGTTTCCCATGGCAAGGGAAGCTGCGCTGGCCATGCTTGATATTCTCAGCGTTACCCCTCCGTTTTCCTATATGGACATCCCAAAGCACCGGGACCGGATTCAAACGGTCTTTACAGCGGAGAACGCACAAAAATATGTAGAGTTCGCAATAAAGGCAAAGACCAAAACATTGCAATTTGAGGAAGTGCCGATGTATGCAAATGCGGCAATCCTCCAACGCTACACGGCGGTTTTCGGGCATCTGGCGTATTCCCTTGGTGAGTATCAAAAGGCTATGCTTGATTTTGCAGAAAAAACGGATGGCAATGAAGCAGATCGTACAGCAGAAGGATTTGCAAAGCTGTTTGGAACCTATTTCCCGCCGGAGTTCTCCATTACGGAGGGCAATGCCTGGATGGCTGCATCCAATAATTCTATCCAGTATGTTTCTGCGCTCCGCCCCGGCTATGATGTGCCGATGCTGGTCAAGCGGATGCACTTCCTGACTTTTGTAGGTATGTTCCGCACGGATTTGTTTGAGGGACTGTGTGTGGGACACGCACCAAAGAAATGCCGTATCTGCGGAAAATGGTTTCTGACCACCAATGCAAGGCACACCAAATACTGCGGCGGATATGCGCCGGGGGACAAGCTACACCGCACCTGTCGGCAGATTGGCAATCTGAAAGGCAGAACGCAGCGAGAACTTGCGGACGATCACCCAATAAAACAGGTATATGTAACCCGGCTGAATACCATAAACCGATATATCAAGCGAGGTACGCTGGATGCGGAACTTGCCAAGGCTATGAAGAAGCTGGCAAAGGATAAGATGCTCCGGGCAATCAGTGATGTTGCCTATGCCCGTGGGGATTATGAAACGGAAATGGAACAGGACGCTTTGCAAAGTGAAGCTGAAAAGAAAATTTGAAGTTGTGGAGGTGAAATGAAGTGGAAATAACGCCAAATGGTTTACAAAAAGAATTGACGACTTTGCTATCAGAGCTGGTTTTTGATACAGGATTTAAAAAGAAAAAAATCGGATGGTTAACTCGAAAGGTTGGAGAATGTGAACAATTTTTTACTATCACTTTCACAAGGGATCGTGGTTTGCCGGGGAATCTCTATTCTGTAAATTTTACGCTTTCATTTACATATAAAGAGGTAGATAGACTTACAAGTTTATTTTTAGGAATGGAATATGACCCTAAGTGGTCTACGGGTGCATGGATGTTCTATACACAAATTCCAAACTACACAATGAGCACGTTTAAGTATTGTTCCGATGAACCTATGCAGACTTATGCTGAACGCATTGCAAATTACTTTAGAAAATATGCACTTCCGTATTATGAGAAAATTGATACGTTAGAAAAAGTTGCAAAAATCTTTGAACAAACTGCATCCGCAAAAGACAGCGATAAAGCGAGAAACTTTTTTGTTGTCCGCCGTTTGCGGGGGAGTGAAGATGATTGCTGTTATGCGGCGATACTTTGCGTGCAAGGAAAATGGAACAAATTGAGAGACTTTCTTCCTATAGCAAGAGAACTTAGCATAGAAGAAAAAGAGCGCATAGAAAAATATATTTCAGATAAATAATCAAGCGCACAACTTCCAGTTTGTCTAAGAGAAAATATGTCCTCACGGAAGCCGAAGGGGAGGTGCGCTTATGCTGAGAGAATATTCATGGGACATGACCGGGTACAAGCCAAAGTCCTTTCCCGATACGCCCGACAGTGGCATTACAAGATATATGGCAGAGCGCATCTTCCAACTGGAACCGGAGCTGCCAAAGGCAGAGAACATCAATGATTACATTCTGTCTGCTCTCCGGGAAAAGGATTTGAAATACTTTTCGTTTTTCCTGCACCATTACGAGCCACAGCTTAACAATCGCATCAAAAGCTTTCTTGGCGTAGACAGCGGCGATCAGTATGACCCAGAGCGTTTTTTGGATATAAAACTTTCCTGCCGGGAGGCTATGCTCCAGAAGCTGCCGGACTATGCCCCTGAAAAGGGTGCTGAATATGCTACCTACATTTATCCCTTCATACGGGATGCCATGCTCCGTTTTCGCATGGGCGAAGAACAATGGTCGGTATCCTCGCTGACCAGCTATAAGATGCTCCGCACCATGGCATGGCTTTACCACAACACAAAAGATGCCATTGCTGAATTTTCAAAAAAATATAACTGCGATCTTGCGCTGGCAGAGGAATATTTGAAAGTTGTCCGTGGTATCCGCAATCAGCAGCCATTCTTTGTGACCGAGCAGGACGAGGACGGCGAGGAAACAGGCGAGGATGTGACCCGTGACTATAGCTGGAACTATGCCGATATTCTATGGGATGGTATACAGGCTGAAAAGGTGCGGAAAGCATTTGAAAAGCTGAACTACCGGGAACAAACCTTGTTGGAAAAACGGCTTGCCATCTGCATGACCTGTGGGCGTGTCGGTTCATGGAAAAACCGCCCTACCTTTGAAGAATTGGCTGTCATGTTTGAGGGCAGCTCCGCCAGCGGTGCGGAACGAGCCTACCGGAAAGCAGCGGAACATCTGACACTGCTGTTGGTAGAAAACGGCGGTATCCATGCAGTCCGGCTGAAACAGAAGTCCAAAACCAAACGAAAAAAGAAAATTGCCACCGCAGTCTACGAATATCAGGCAGACTGCGATGGCGAATGGGGAGAAATTTTATTCGATTTTGAAAACGGCACAGGGTCGATTGTCCGGCTTGCCGACTGGGATACCATGATTTCCAATGTTTTTGCAAAACGGGTGATCCGGTATCTGCTGAATTGCGAAAATGATAGATTGCCAAAAGAAACCATGTTTGCGTTTGAGATGTATGAATAAAGGCGAGTAAAGTTTACCAGCCATAAGAAGAAAAAACTCGAAAATAAAAAAAGCCGCTGCCGCATGGTTGGTTCCATGTAGCAGCGGTTTTTCACCGGCAGCATTCAATCAATATTCAATAGGCAAATTATGCTGCTTCAAAAAAGACAGTTTATCCCAATATCCTCTCTGGAACAGAATTTTACCATTTACAACATGGAAGAAGCCGCATCCCCGCAGTCCCAGCGGGTCTTTCCACTCCAAAATTGCCCATTGTCCATCTTCAAAAATATTCTCTACAATGGCTGTCATATCGGCAGTGGCAAATTCTGCTGTAAACATTTCTCTGATTGCGTCTATCCCGATCACAGGCTCATTGGTCACCTGATGGTTGGTTGCATTATCATGGTACAGGCTCACGATTGCATCTACATCGTGGCCATTAAAGGCATCTACCCATTTGCATACTACTTCTTTTGGTCGTAACATCATGATTTCCTCCATATATCTTTGTCTACTGTTTTCATTATACAATCTTCATGTAAAAAAGCAATTCCCCCATGAAAACAGGAATTGCTTTTTTATGTAGACTTGAGACAGTTATACTGAAGATTTGAACATAGGCTTACA
>JBGVAQ010000379.1:0-2425 GCA_045224775.1 Acutalibacteraceae bacterium
GCAGGCGGACGGTCACTCACTTCAGTCAAGAATTTTCGCAGCAGAGGGCTTCTCCAGACTCGCTGACAAGTACGCAGAGCACGCTGCTGAGGAGCGCGGTTGGGTCGAAAAATGCACCGACAGACTGCTCGATCTCGGCGTTGATGTGAAGCTCGAAGCCAGGAAAGAGGCTCCCGTCTATAAGGATCCCGTTGAGTGGATCAAGTATGACATCGAGGTCTCCAAAGCAGGACTTGCGTGGCTGCATGAGATCACCGAAGCAGCGCGTGAGGATTACACCACCTTCGACATTCTCAAGGCATATTATCAGGACGAAGAAGGAGATTTATATTGGGCTGAGACACAGCTTGAAATCATCGAATGTATCGGCAAGCAGAACTGGCTCTTACAGCAGCTTTGATAGGAGTATCGCTATGAACGAAAAAGAAGTTATCTTAAAAGTAATGAAAAAAGCCGGAGAACCGCTTAATGCAGGTAAAATAGCAGAGCTTACAGGTCTTGAACGAAAGGTCGTTGACAAAACTATGACCGCTATGAAAAAGGACGGTTCGATCGTATCGCCTGTCCGCTGCAAGTGGGAACCCACTGACAAGTAAAAATCTGACCGGCATACCTCTCGATGATGGGATGTGTCGGTCATTTTATAAAATAATGAAAGGATGGACGGAACTATGAATAAATCATTTTTAGCTTTTATCGTAGGAGTCTGCACAGGTGTATCTCTAATCATGCTTTATCTTCACCGTGGAATGATCAAGGCAGCGATCACCGGAGGAGAAATGCCCAAGGCACCGGAAAGCTGCCCCGCTTTCAGACCGGAAGATGATGCCGGATGACAAACGAAACAATAACTGATAAATGCAGCTCTATACGTCTTGACGATCAGCTTTGTTTTCCGCTTTATGCCTGTGCGAAGGAAATCGTGCGTTTGTACCGCAAGCCTCTTGAAAAGTTGGGGCTGACTTATACCCAATACGTCGTAATGATGGTGTTATGGGAACACGGAGGTATGACGGAAGGCGAGCTTGGCAGGAAGGTACATCTTAACTCGGGAACACTTGCTCCCCTGTTAAAACGTCTTGAGAAACAAGGCTATATTAATCGTACCCGACCAGAAAATAATGAGAACAGACTATTTTTGTCCCTTACTGAGCAAGGCGATCTACTCAGAAACAAAGCGATCAATGTTCCTCGTGAGATGTACGGGTGTATTCCTTTATCGGAAGAGGAGTTATGTGTACTGAAAAAGCTGCTGGATAAAGCACTCGTTAATATGTCATAATAGTGAAAATGAAATTTTGGAGGTTTGGTTATGATCATTAAAGCAGTAAAATTCAGAAAGGACGGTTTTTATACCCAGCCATTCGCTTTTGGCGGTGAGGAAGGTACTGAAAAATATGATAAGAATATTCGATATCGCGGCAGCTTACAGAATTATCTGATAGATACCGGAGACGAGGTTATCCTTGTTGATACCGGCTTGCCTGCGGGAACTCCCGAGGAAGTGCCCGATGAGAACAGCGTGATCTTCACAGGCAAGGATATCTGCACATATATGGAGGCGCTTGCCGGTCTCGGTTATAAACCCGAGCAGATAACAAAAATTCTGCTCACTCATAAGCACAGCGATCATTCAGGTGAGCTGAGATCTTTCCCGAATGCACAGATTTTTGCTGGCGAGGACGAAATTAGTGCGGCTGAACTGCAGGGACTCTCCAATCTTGTACCCGTCAAGTTTACTGACGGCGCATATTATAACTTTCCCGAAAGTCAGAAGATAGCTGACGGAGTTTATTTCATCATGGCAAAGGGACATACCAAAGGCAACAGTATCATTATTGCTGAGAATGACGGTCTTTTCTATATGCTCCATGGAGACATTACCTATGTTGACGAGGCACTGTATGAAAACAAACTCTCTGTTGTATTTGAGGACATTGCGGCAGCTCGTGAAACCCTCGACCGTGTGCGTGAGTTTGTCAGAAATCATCCGACCGTTTACTGCGGTACACATACGCCCCAGGGCTATGAAAATCTCGAAGCAAATCGAGTTATGGATCTGGATAATCCTATTCCGACAGTTCTTGCTGAGGTCGATTTCTCCGAAAGTAAGTCTACGGGCGTTTATGTCTGTTCAATATGCGGATATGTCTATGATCCTGCTGAGCATGACGGCGTTGCTTTTGAGAAACTGCCGGACGACTGGAAATGTCCAAGGTGCAAGCAGAGCAAGGAAAAATTCAATAAAGCATGATACTTTGATTCCCAGCCTCGTTTCAAACGGGGCTGATTATTGATTAATACGGAATAATGTAGTTGTTCAGGTCAGAGTGAAGTAATCTGAATGGCTTTTTGCGCAGTAAACATATAATTCTAGCAATCCAATAAAATAAAAACAGACCTGACAAAGGTGGGAAGATAAAGG
>JBGVAQ010000380.1:0-3005 GCA_045224775.1 Acutalibacteraceae bacterium
AGGATTTACTGCCTTGAACTGTTCCAGAATATATGATGTCATTTCATTTATTTCCGAATCGGAGAATACATTGTCTTTATTATGAGAAAATAAATGAAATTTATTTGTTTTTGCAAAGCAAAGTGCAAGAGCAAAAAAGCGGAGCTTATTATGGAATTTAGCGGATTCATATATAAAGCGAGGGTTCTTTTCTGCAATTTCAACTTGTTTACAGCTTTCAAAATTCGATCCGGAATAATAATAATTGCCCGGAAACATATTCGCATAAAGCTTTGCTCTTGTCTTGAAATCATCTTCGCATACAAGCGAAAATGCATGATAGCAAAGGTCATTACTGTAATCGCTGTTATTATAGTCAAATTTGAAATCATAGTATTGATACACCATTTTTTCTACTGCGTCGATAGCATCCATAAAAAGAATATAACGGTCACTGTATTTTGTGTCGCTTTGCTTTTGTATATCGGAAACTATCTTTTTAGCTTTGGCATCAACAGCCGCTGACCATAGTTCAAGAGAATAGTTACGCTTTCCTTCAAGCAGACCTGTATCCATTTCTTTTGAAAAATCAAAGAACTTTTCAGCCTTGTTCATCCATGGCATTTCAAGATTCATGCTCTTTAATAAACTCAGCACTTCATTTTTAAATTGTTCATCAAAACCTGATAAGATATTCATTTTGCAATCACTCCTTTGCATTCAATATAACATATAAATGTCTATTTTACAACACAAAAAACTTTGCTGGGTAATTTTTAGTACAGATGTAAACGAGGTTATAAAATCAGCTTGTATTATGTAAAAATATCTTCTATAATAAAAGCATCAAAAATAACAGGAGTGAAAAGTATGGAACAGAAATTTATAAAGCCGCCTGTAGAAGTCAGATATAAGGACGAGCTTGAAGCACTGGCTTTTAATGATACATCAAGAAAACCTGAAAACTGGGTGCTGTCACCAAAAGCAGTAAGAACATTTATATTAGGTTCATTAAAGCCTATACCCACCGCAGACGGCGGAAAGATAGAAATACGAAAGAAATTCTACGGAAATGATTCTCTTGTTGAACGCTGTATTATAACACTTGCCGGAAGCAGAGGTCTTATGCTTGTAGGTGAACCCGGAACAGCAAAGACTATGCTTTCCGAACTGTTGTCTGCTGCTATAAGCGGAGTAAGTACAAATACTATCCAAGGTACAGCAGGCACCACTGAGGATATGATTAAATACAGCTGGAATTATGCACTTCTGCTTGCAAAAGGACCTGTGAAAGAAGCGCTTGTTCCGTCACCATTGTATATAGGTATGTCAAAAGGAATAATAACACGTTTTGAGGAAATAACCCGTACACCTGCCGAAATACAGGACAGTCTTATTTCTGTTATGAGTGATAAGGTTCTTAACATACCTGAAATCGAAGATAATGATCTGCTTTTTGCAAAACCCGGTTTTAATATTATCGGTACGGCAAATACAAGGGATAAGGGTGTTAATGAGATGTCCAGCGCACTCAAAAGACGTTTTAACTTTGAAACTGTCGAACCTGTAAAGGATATACGTCTTGAAAAGCAGATAATTCTGAACGAGGTAGGGGAAAGTGCCGTTGCAGACAAGATAGGAATGCCTGTCGATACAGACGTTGCAGAGCTTCTTGCCATGACATATCACGAGTTAAGAGAAGGTATTTCCGATATTGGTATAAAGGTGGAAAAACCCTCATCTGTTATGAGTACGGCAGAAGCTGTATCTGTATATTATCAGACGCTTGCAAATGCATGGTATTATGAACAACCTGAGCTTAATATAGATGACCTTGCACAAAATCTTACAAATGCTGTCTGCAAGGATACCAAGGATGATCTTGACAAGCTGAAAGCTTATTTCAATACAGTTGTAAAACAACGGTCGGAAAAGGTGGGAGGAGTATGGAAGAAGTTTTATTCGGCAAAGAAGTACCTGAAATAATATCTGTTTTAAAGCCCGATCTGTCACAGAAAATACTGTATTTTCCTGTACGTCATCACAGTCCCGGATGTTCGTTTCATCTTCTTAAAGTTATGGAGGAGTATAAACCGGACTGTATTCTTGTCGAAGGACCTCAGACTGCCGATAAACTCATACCTGTACTTACTGACAGCGGAACCGTACCGCCCGTTGCATTTTATTATTTTTATAAGGACAGTGCAAAGTATATCAGCGAGGACGGCGAGGAATACAAGTGTTATTATCCATTTCTGCGAACCTCACCCGAATATAATGCTCTGCGTTATGTAAAAGAAAATAATATCGACTGTGGATTTATTGATCTTCCTTATGGTGATATTCTTATAAATACTGCCGAGGAAAAAGGTCTCAGACAAAAAAAGGAAATAAACTCATACAGTGACGATTATTATTTTTCCGAAAGCAAATATTTATCTGCTCTGTGCGAAAAAACAGGTATGTGCAGCTTTGAAGAATTCTGGGAAAAATATTTTGAAACAGATGCATTATATATAACAACGGAAGAATATATAAAACGGCTTTATACCTATTGTTACATAACAAGAATAAATACGCCGTATGAAGATATGCTTTCGGATGGCTGTCTTGTACGTGAAAGCTTTATGGCTGAAAATATAAGCAAAGCTGCTAAAACACACAACAGAGTACTTGTTGTAACGGGCGGATTTCATTCTTACGGATTATATCAGCTCATTGAAGGAATGGCAAAACCTCAGAAATATAAACTTCACAAGTTTTCGGAAAAGGTGCAGGATGTCTATGCAATGAAATATTCGTTTGAAGCTGCTGACGCTCTAAGCGGATATTCTTCCGGTATGCAAAATCCCGGTTTTTATGACAAGGTTTTCAGCTGCATAAATGACTGTGAAAAAACAGATCCTAAGTCCCTGAGCTTGTCGGATGTATATGAAACTGTTGTGCTTGATACATTACTGAAATGTGCAAAAGCCTGTGTAAAGGAAAAGCTTCTTATAACAATGTCTGATATTTCCTCGGCAGTG
>JBGVAQ010000381.1:0-3792 GCA_045224775.1 Acutalibacteraceae bacterium
AACTGCTCTTGAATTTGCCGGAAAGTTCGCTTAATTTTTCGATGTTTGTTTCATCAAGAATGTTTTTCATAAGAATATATGCATCCATAATAGCTGAAAACAGGCTTTCCGTACTGAATTCGGGAGAATGATTATTATAAGTCCTGAGCCTGTTCCCTATCTCACGCATTAGTTTTTCACCTTTCGGAAAGTCGGCATTGTGACAAATAAGTGCATTTGATTCTGCATATTCCGAAATATCATCAGGGGTACGTACAAGACCATCGGAAAGCAGTCTTTCTATGAACGATAAACAATTCATTGCACATTCTTTTAAACTGCTGTCATCAACGGAAACGCTTTCTTCAACAGGTAAAAGACTCTCCACTGTTATGACCTTGTGTTTTAATTTCCACGCAAGTATTACAGCTGCCTTATGCTTGCACAATTCCTTGATGTGACATGTACACGCTGAATACTTTAGAGGTGATAACAGTTTTACAGTAACATTTTCCTCATAAATATCGGCAGTTATTGTTGTACCTTCTTCCATTTTCGGAAAAATTCCCACCCTTGCTTTTTCTAAAAATGAATTATAGTACTGCTTTTTCATTGCCTTTTTAAGTTCTTCAATTGGGTATTCCGTTAATTCTCCTGCAAGTTTGCTTTTACGGGTTTCAGGTTTTTCAGGAAGTTTTTTACTTTCCTGAATTTGTTCTGTCTTATTAGGCGGAAAAATTTCTTTTTTAAGCCATAATATTGACATTACTATATGTTTGCAAGTAGATTTTGAGGGACAGGAACACACACTTTCGGAAAGAGGTGCTTTTATAACGCATTGTACATTATCGACTGTAACGTCTGCTGATGTGTCTATAAATCCGCTTGTGATCTCTGCATTTTCAAGATCTTTATATGCACGTTTTAAAATACCTTTGTTGCTTATACCTATAAGGTATTCATCATCAGCTTCCGAAACAGCTTTTTTCAGTTCGTCCATTTTTTTCCCTCCCCTATTGTATCATTTTGCCGATGTGGTCACCTAACTGTTCGGGAGTCATCGCACCGACAAATGCGCCCATATTTGCTATTTTTTGTCCAACATTTACATCATAAGACGGATTTGAATCACGGTCAAGTGCTGTAAGAATCACAAGCCTGCTTCCGGCTGATATAATATCTGAACATGTTTTGAGAAGATATCTTGTGTCACTGCCCTCGTACAAGTCTGTAACAACTACATATATAGTTTCATAAGGATTGTTACAGAGTGTTTCACAATATGAAAGAGCGTTGTTAATATCTGTACCTCCGCCAAGCTGTACGCCCATAAGTACCTCAACAGGATCGTCAGCATATCCGCTCAGATCAACAACAGATGTGTCGAAAATAACCAGCCTTGTTTCTATCATAGGCAGCTTTGCAAAGATACCTGCCATAACTGCGCTGTAAATAACACTGTCAAGCATTGAACCGCTTTCGTCAACGGCTATTATAACACGCCATTTGTTATAACGTTTTGTCCTGCTGCTGAAATAAACGTTTTTCAGTACAATGCGGTTATTTTCTTTATCATAGTTTTTCAGGTTATGTTTTATTGTTTTTTTGAAGTCAAGATTCCGCATGGACTTTACATTGCTCGGCATATTGCGGTTTAGTTTACCCAAAAGTGATTTTCTTATATCACTTCTGATCTTTTCTGTAAGCTCTTCAACAACAGTACTTATAATTCTTCTCGCTTCATTCAGGACATCACTTTTCATAAGGTTCTTATACTGCAAAACGGTTTTAAGAAGATCCATATTCGGCTTCATTTTAGAAAGTACCTTCTTATCCGTTATAAGCTCGGTCAACCCGAAATGATCGAGTGCCTGCTTTTCAAGTATTTCAACTGTACGCTTCGGAAAAAGCTTCCTGACTTTATCTATCCACTGCACAGCCTGAGGCATTGAGCTTTCAAGACCGCCCTTTCTGTCGGCTCGCATGATATCCTCACCGTATTCCATATTATAAAGAAAATCGAGTGTGTTTTCCATACTCTCATAAAGCCCTGTTTCCTGAGAATTTCCCTGAAAAGCAATATGATTTTCGGAGTTCTTTCCGAGTATAAGTCTCCATTTATTCAATGTCTGAGTCTCATTAAAATCAGACATCATACCACCCCATTTCCTTTAATAGTTCATTTTCAAGCTGTGCTCCGAATGCATATATATCATTATCTGTATTTAAAGTCTGTCTGAGATTTTCGGCACTTGCGTTATAAAGAGCCGAAACGGCTCCTGCTATCTTATCGGTTTCATAAGGCGAAAAATAACTGAATGCAAGTCTCAGTTCGGGAAGGACTTCCATAAACTCATCCCATTCAAATCCCTTAATAAGAGTATCCGTTATTCTGACAAATTCATCTCCCACAAGAACTATATCCCTTGCAGTCATGAACAAACCACGAATAAAAGCAGCTCCTTTTTTCTGCATTTCCTTTGAGCCTGAAAGATATGCCTGTACAGCTATTCTTATTTCACTCTTATAATTACTGTCCATACCGTACAAAAGACCGAGTACAGCACCATAAACAGCCGGTTCGGGATCAGGTTTCTCAGTCATTGAAATAAAAGCTTCTTTAAGCATTTCATATTCATATGCCACATCAAATAATTTTCCTGTCACAAGACTGTAAAGCATACGGCATATTTTAATACATTCATCCCGTCTGTCCTCATTTACATTTATCATATCAGGAAGCATAGATACAGCTTTGTAAAAGCATTTTCGGAGGAATATATCTGCTGTTTTATTTTCTGTCTGATATAGTTCATAAAGGCTGCGGAGCATATTGAAGTAATATATACCCTGACCGACAGAAAAAAAGTCACCATCATTTATAATAATATCCTCCATTTTATCGGTGAAACCATCTGTTGTATTTATTCCCATCAGAAAGCACTCTACATAGAGTTTTGCGCCTTCGTTACACTTCTGCATATACTTTAATTTACGCAGTGAAAGGACTGTACAGGCTTCTTCAATAGTACCGCCGTATACACTGTTGTCTATAAGTGAAGCGTCAACATTTGCTGTACGTTTATATGACCAGTGCTCACGGATACGGCTTCGGTCGGTATTATGTATAAGGTCGGCACCTTTTGTTCTTTTTGCAAAATTACAGTCTAAAAATCCTAACTGATAGAACAATCTGCTGATATCTCTGTGAGCAGGCTTTGAAAATAATTCAAGCTCAATTTTCTGTTCGATAACACTATCCGTTTTCAATTTATACTTTTTTGAAAGTTCTTCAAAGTTCTTGATTATAGGCACTTTTTCTGCACTGTCACAAAGTACTCCTATTTCGTTTCCTGTTGCTGTTTTGCTCAGTAATCTCAGCGGCAGATCGGAAGAAGCATTTCTTTCCCCATTTATAAAACCACGCCGCTACGCTGTCATACAATTCATAAAGTCCGGCTGATTTTTTCTCACGCATAGCGGCAAGTCCACGATACATTGTCACTGCCGAGGAAATATCAGACATTGTTATAAGAAGCTTTTCCTTTACACAGGCTTTGGCACATTTCAGTAAAGTATCAAGTACAACAGTTTCATATACGTCTTGCAATCTCTGAGAATCAGACTCTGTTTTTTCACAGTCATTTATACAGCTGAAAACCTTATCATAAAAACCCGGATTTTGCATACCCGAAGAATATCCGCTGAGAGCATCAGCCGCTTCAAACGAATATGTCATTGCATATACATCCTGCACCTTTTCCGAAAACTTGTGAAGTTTATATTTCTGAGGTTTTGCCATTCCTTCAATGA
>JBGVAQ010000382.1:0-1578 GCA_045224775.1 Acutalibacteraceae bacterium
AAGAAACTATGAAGCGTGCTATCGAACGCTCAAAGTTAGACAGAGAAACAAATATGGAATTAGTGGAAACAATGTGGGAACAATTTTCCAATTTAGGAATCTATGAATCAAATGTTATAGATACAACTACACACTCACTTAAAGATACTGTCTCCGCAGTAAAAGAAAAAGTCGCAAGCGGTACGGCGCTACTATCTTAAATAATCACAGTTTGTTTAAGAGATAAGATACAATCAACCAAGCCGAAGGGAGGTGCGCTGCTATGCTGAGAGAATATTCATGGGACATGACCGGATACAATTCCAAATCTGTTCCCAGTACGCCCGACGGCGGCATTACAAGATATATGGCAGAGCGCATCTTCCAACTGGAACCGGAGCCGCCAACGGTAGAGAACATCAATGATTACATTCTCTCTGCCCTCCGTGAAAAGGATTTGAAGTATTTTTCGTTTTTCCTGCACCACTATGAGCAGCAGCTCAACAAGCGCATCCGATCATTCCTCTGCACGGATGGAAGCGATCAGTATGACCCGGAGCGTTTTTTGGATATAAAACTGTCCTGCCGGGAAGCTATGCTCCAAAAACTGCCGGACTATGTCCCTGAAAAGGGTGCTAAATATGCCACCTACATTTATCCCTTCATACGGGATGCTATGCTACGTTTCCGAATGGGCGAAGAACAATGGTCGGTATCCTCGCTGACCAGCTACAAGATGCTCCGTACAATGGCATGGCTTTACCACAACACGAAAGATGCCGCTGATGAATTTGCAAAGAAATATGACTGCGATCTTGCGCTGGCAGAGGAATATCTGAAAGTTGTCCGTGGTATTCGCAATCAGCAGCCCTTCTTTGTGACCGCACAGGACGAGGACGGCGAGGAAACAGGCGAGGATGTGACCCGTGACGATAGCTGGAACTATGCGGACATTCTATGGGATGGTATACAGGCTGAAAAGGTGCGGAAAGCATTTGATAAGCTGAACTATCGGGAACAGACATTGCTTGAAAAACGGCTTGCCATCTGCATGACCTGCGGGCGTGTGGGTTCTTGGAAAGACCGCCCCACCTTTGAAGAACTGGCTGTCATGTTTGAAGGCAGCTCCGCCAGCGGTGCGGAACGAGCCTACCGGAAAGCAGCAGAACATCTGACACTGCTGCTGGTGGAAAACGGCGGTGTTCATGCAGTCCGGCTGAAACAGAAATCCAAAACCAAGCGAAAAAAGAAAATCGCCACCGCAGTCTACGAATATCAGGCAGACTGCGATGGCGAATGGGGAGAAATTGTATTCGATTTTGAAAACGGCACAGGGTCGATTGTCCGGCTTGCCGATTGGGATACCATGATTTTCAATGTGTTTGCACAACAGGCAATCCGGTATCTCTTGAATTGTGAAAATGAAAAGTTGCCAAAAGAAACGATGTTCGCTTTTGAAATGTGTGAATAAAGGCGAGTAAAGTTTACCTCCATAAGAAGAAAAAAGCTCGAAAAAAAGCAATTCCCCCATGAAAACAGGAATTGCTTTTTTATGTAGACTTGAGACAGTTATACTGAAGATTTGAACATAGGCTTACA
>JBGVAQ010000383.1:0-2240 GCA_045224775.1 Acutalibacteraceae bacterium
TTTTGCTTTTCCCAACAACTGTTTCTGTCTTGCTCTCACAAGTGACAACCAATTCCGTTCATCGTTAAAGCCTGAAATTCCGTTTATGATCAGGCTCTGTTTTTCGTCAGCAAATTATAGGTATAGTGTACGGAATAGCCGAGCGGCTTTGAATCGAAAAGAAATCTGAGAGTATTGGTGAATGAGAATCCTTCAGATGTCCTTAAAACAAGCTGATAAGAGTAAGCGTCATCGCTGATATGGGAATGAATAAGTCTTTTGCTTTTATCGGAGAATTTTTCTAACAAGGGGCTTGCAATAATGATGTTTTCAAAATTTCCTGTCACGATCATTATATGATTGTCCGTTTCATCTATCTCATAATTGAGCTGATATCTTCCGTTGATTCCCTGATAAAAGACCTCAAGATCGTTATCGAATGTTAATGTACCGTTTGCTCTTAACATCAGCTTATAGCTGTATGTACCATTCTGTAGTTTTATATTACTACCGGAAATAACGATATCATCGGAGCATTTCCATTCTTCGCTGATGGTGATCATACGTTCATCTTCTTCAGAAGATCTTGCAAATACCGTTAATGCACCTACCTGAAAAACCAGAACAATGGCAATGATAACTGCTGCTACTCTTTTAATGTAAGTCATAACAAAACCTCCCAATCAATATTATTATCAGTAATATTATAATACAATCATCTTCTGATTACAAGAAATAATCAGCCGGCAAAGCGGCGCTATTTGCAAAAATGAGAAAAGAGTGATAAAATAATAGCAATGAGGAGATGATCCGAAATATGTAGCTGAGTATTTTAAATATGTTTTATTTGACGAAGAATATGGAAAGTGTATTGATAAAGTATGTTTTGCAATATATGACAATGAAAATGGTAAGAATATAAACGCATTAATAAAAGTTTTTCATGAATAGAGGTGCTGAGATTATGACAAACAAAAAAGAAAAAATAAGAGGCTGCTTGGTCGGTGGAGCAATAGGTGACGCTCTTGGATACGCTGTCGAATTTCAGAGAGAGACTCGGATATTTTCAAGATACGGCAAAGACGGCATTAAAGAATATGAACTTGATAATAGAACCGGGAAAGCTCTGATTTCTGATGATACGCAGATGACATTGTTCACTGCAACCGGAATTATGAAACAATCCGAAAATGGAGTTCTTTACGATATCGAACAATCATATTTTGACTGGCTGACAACACAGTATTATACCTTTGATGAAGCCAAAAGGATAAAAACACATAATTCATGGCTCAGAAATGTTCCCGAGTTGTATAGCCCCAGAGCACCCGGGAATACCTGTCTGTCTGCATTGGAACAAAGAGTCAGAACTACTGAAAAGATCCACAGCTTTATTGTATCGAAAATAAATAACAGCAAAGGCTGCGGAGGCATTATGCGTGTGGCTCCGGTCGGTCTGATCTCCGGAATCAATATCGTTATAATAGATAAGCTTGCAGCGGAAGCAGCAGCAATAACTCATAGCCATTCTTTGGGTTATATGCCTGCCGCTGTACTGGCACATATAATTAATAGAATAGTTTATCCGGTGTCTGATATGAGCCTGAAAGAGATCGTTTTGGAAGCCAAAGAAACAATTAATACTATTTTTAAAAATGATACTGATATTAACACACTTTCAAAGATAATAGGTCTTGCAGTAGAGTTATCCGAAAACAATGAATCTGACCTTGATAACATTCATCGCTTGGGAGAAGGCTGGGTAGGAGAAGAAACTCTTGGCATAGCCTTGTATTGTTCGCTTCGTTATCAGAATGATTTTTCAAAAGGCATTATTGCTGCTGTCAATCATAACGGAGACAGTGATTCGACCGGAGCTGTGACAGGCAACATCCTTGGTGCATTGTTCGGATATGACGCAATAGAAAATAAATGGAAAGACAATCTGGAACTTATAGATGTTATTTTGAAGGTTTCGGATGATATGAGTAATTTATAAGTGAGGATAAGATTATGAGGGAAAAAATATATACACCAAAATGGTGTCCGGATGGAGTCCACCTACGGAAAAGCAGTGTTTCCAAACCACTTTTAATAATTTTAGATGTCTTATTGTGCTTAACGATATGTTCATGTACAATACAAGATGATAAAACCACCTCTGATAATAACACAAAACCAGAGGGCTCAAAACAGGAGACATCAATAATATTTGTTGATCCGAATGTTAAAGAAGCCGAAAATGTAACTTCTTAAAATAA
>JBGVAQ010000384.1:0-9580 GCA_045224775.1 Acutalibacteraceae bacterium
GATACAGGCGGATAAAGTCCCGAACCTTCAAGCTGTCTGTCAAGAACTATCTGACCTTCGGTGATATATCCGGTAAGATCGGGTACAGGATGTGTGATGTCATCATTGGGCATTGTCAGTATTGGTATCTGAGTTACCGAACCTTTGCTGCCCTTTATCATTCCTGCACGTTCATAGAGTGATGCAAGGTCGGAATAAAGATATCCGGGGAAGCCTTTTCTTCCGGGGATCTCACCCTTTGAGGATGAAAACTCACGCAAAGCCTCTGCATATGATGTCATGTCAGTCATTATTACAAGTACATGCATGTTACATTCAAATGCAAGATATTCAGCCGCCGTAAGAGCACATTTAGGTGTAAGTATTCTTTCGATTATAGGATCGTTTGCGAGGTTAAGGAACATTACAACTCTTGAAAGAACGCCGCTTTCGTCAAAGCTTCTGCGGAAATAGTCTGCAACGTCATTTTTAACGCCCATAGCCGCAAAAACGATACCGAATTTATTGTCGCCGCCCCCGTCATCTATCTTAGCCTGACGAACTATCTGTACAGCAAGCTCATTGTGTTTCATACCTGAGCCTGAAAAGATAGGCAGTTTCTGACCTCTGATAAGAGTCATAAGTGTATCAATAGTAGATATGCCTGTGTTTATATAGTTTCTCGGATAGACACGGGAAACAGGATTCATAGGAGTACCGTTTACATTTGCTTTTTTCTCGGGATATACTTCTCCGAGACCGTCGATCGGACGGCCTGCGCCGCTGAAAACACGTCCCATTATCTCAGGTGAGAGAGCAAGCTCCATAGGATGAGCTTTAAGGCGTGTTCTTGTATTGTCGAGAGATATCGACTTTGTACCCTCGAATACCTGTACAACAATGCGTCTGCCGTCTATCTGAACTATTCTTCCGTGGCGGTATGTGCCGTCATCAAGACGTATATCGACCATTTCCTCAAACGAGGCATTGTCAACATTATCAAGCACGATAAGAGAACCGTTTATCTCCTTAACGCCAACATAATCAAGAATCATTCATTTCACTTCCTCATTATATATTTTAAAAAAGCGTCAATGCTGTCATGCTGTCAGACCGGCAAGGGCATTGTCGATATCCGAAATAAGCTCGTCAAACATTTCCGGCTTGTTGTTGGGGATATCGTACTTCATTTTTGCAAGTCTTTCAAAAAGACCAAGCTCTGTTATCTGAGAGATAGGTATAGCGGCGGCAATTATTGACTTTGCCTTTACATAAAGGTGAAGTATGGCTTTCATCATAAGCTTCTGTTTTTCAAGCGGTACGAATGTATCATCCGCATGGAAAGCGTTCTGCTGGAGGAAACCCACACGTATTGCCTTTGCTGTTTCGATAACAAGTTTCTGATCATCGGGGAGAACGTCCGAACCGATGAGCTTTACTATTTCCATAAGAGCACTTTCTTCATGGAGTATAGTTGTTATCCTGTTTCTGTAGCGGATAAAATCTTCGCCGAGATTTTCCTTGAACCAAGGGTCAAGGTCGGTGAAGTATTCACTGTAGCTGTTGAGCCAGTTTATAGCAGGATAATGTCTTGCATAAGCAAGTGATTTATCGAGTGCCCAGAAGCATCTTGTAAAACGCTTTGTATTCTGAGTAACAGGTTCGGAGAAGTCCGAGCCCTGCGGAGATACGGCGCCGATTATCGTTACAGAGCCTTCCGAGCCGCAGAGTGTATCTACACGGCCTGCTCTTTCATAAAATTCCGAAAGTCTTGAAGGCAGATAAGCCGGGAAACCTTCTTCGGCAGGCATTTCTTCAAGTCGGCCTGATATTTCTCTGAGCGCCTCAGCCCAACGTGATGTTGAGTCAGCCATTATTGCAACGTGATAGCCCATATCACGATAATATTCGGCAAGTGTAAGACCTGTATATATAGAAGCCTCACGAGCCGCAACAGGCATGTTTGAAGTATTAGCGATAAGGACAGTTCTGTCAGTCATGGGGCGGCCGGATTTCGGGTCGATAAGTTCTGAAAATTCGTCAAGTACCTGACTCATTTCATTTCCACGCTCACCGCAGCCGACATATACGATTATATCCGCATCGCACCATTTAGCAAGCTGGTGCTGAGTCATAGTCTTTCCCGTACCGAAACCGCCCGGAATAGCGGCTGTACCGCCCTTTGAAACAGGAAACATAGTGTCTATGACACGCTGACCTGTTATAAGCGGAACAGTTGCGGGAAGTCTTTCCTTACATGGACGAGCTGTTCTTATGGGCCATTTCTGGCAAAGAGTAAGCTCATGTTCTTTGCCGTTTTTGTCTGTCAGAGTGACGATAACATCATTGAGCTTGTATTTGCCGTCTGGCTTTACGCTTTTTACCTTTCCGCTTATTGTAGGCGGAACTATAAAGCGATGCTCGATTATAGCAGTTTCGGGGCAGGTCGCATATATCATGCCGCCCTCAAGCTCATCTCCGACTTTTACTTTCATTGTAACATCCCACTGTTTATCAAGGTCGAGAGAAGATACAGCCGCACCTCTTGATATAAAAGATCCGCTTGTTTCCTCAATAGCTTTAAGGGGACGTTCTATTCCGTCAAAAATATTGTCGATAATACCCGGACCGAGAAGTACGTTCATAGGAGCGCCTGTGCCGTAGATAGGGTCGCCGGGTTTAAGACCTGTTGTTTCCTCATATACCTGAACAGTAGTAAGCTTGTCATTTATGCCTATTATCTCGCCTACCAGACGGGATTCACCGACATAGACCATTTCCATCATGGAAAAGCTTCTTGTGTTCCTTACGGTAACAACAGGGCCGTTTATTCCGTAAATAACATCATTTGTTGTCATTTATAAAATCATCCCATCCTTGTTATTATTCAGTCACTTTAAGCCCGGAATTTTCACAGAACCATTCGTGCTGCTCTGCAAGTCTGGAGTCGAGTGTTTCATCGGCTATCATTCCAAGACTGCGGCTGAGTCCGGTTATGCCGCCTAATTTTATGTCATCGGATACGGCAACCTCACATTTTCTTCCGAAAGCCTTTATAAGCTTCTGTTTGTGAGCCATATCCTTTTCCTTTACATAGAGGATAACGTCGTCTGCATCAAGTACTTTGCTGATATTTTCAGCACTTTTTTGAAGTTTGGAAACATATTTATCTGTTGCGGTGTACTCGATGAGCTTTTTCTCAGCCTTTGCAAATACTTCGTCCTCTATTTCACGGCGTTTTAAGAATATTCTTTTTTTGCTTGCCGTTTCAGCACGGGAAAGCTCGCTTGATATCTGATTGTTTATCTCAGACATCTTTTTCTGTATCATTGTATAGGCTTCCTTAAGACCTTCTTCTTCGGCTCTGTTCATTTCCTTTGCCTTGAATACTTCGGCCTCAGATTTCATTTTTGTACGCTGTTCTTCGGCGTACTTTTCTATCGCCTTTAAAAAATTATCCGTTTTGCTTGTTGTATCGGGCATGTATTCTCACCTCCGCAGATGCTTAAATTTTAATGCCGATAGCTTCTCTTACATAGCGTGTGATGGAGTCCTTGCTTCTGCCGCTTCCGTGTCTGTCGGGAATCTCGACTATAAGCGGCTGTTTGCATTTGAGTTTAAGCTCGTAGACAAGTTCGGGGCAAAGCTTTACAAGACGCTCCGTCATAAGTATAACGGCGACATCCTCCATTTCCATAGCCTTTTTCAGTTCTTCACGCACTTCATTGTCCTCATGCACAACAACTCCGTTAATGCCTGCAAGGTGCATACCCATCAGTGTGTCTACATTATCGCTTATCAGATAGAACTTCATAAGCTCACCAACCTTAAAATATCAAACCTTGCTGATGATAAGAATAGAAACGAGAAGTCCGTAGAGAGCAACACCTTCACCGAGAGCAACGAAGATAAGAGCTTTACCGAAAGCCTTTGGGTCTTCGCTTGTTGCGCCGATAGCAGCAGGAGCTGCACCGCCTACGGCTATACCGCCGCCGATACCTGATATACCTGTTGCAAGTGCAGCAGCTATCATTGAGATACCGAGATTAAGGCTGTCCTTTGCACCCTCAGCGGCAGCTTCAGGAGCAGCGAATACTGTCATGGCAGAAACAAGACATACAACGCTTACGGCTGCAAAAGCAGCTATCTGTGAGAGTACAGCTCTTTTTCTTGTTCTTCTGCCTGTGGTAACTGTTTTATATGCGTAGTAGGTCGAGCCTACAACAAAAGCAACGGGTACTATCATCAAAATATATTCTAACATAACTGAATCCTCCATAAATAAAATTCTGTTGTTTATTTAAGTCTTTTTGCGGTAACGGGAGTGAACGGGCGACCGTCGCCTACATAGAAACGGCTGAATATCTCGTAGTAATCAAGTCTGAGAACCTGAATTGCAACGAGGAGAGCTTCAAGAGCCATTACTATACCGTTGCCGATTATAACGACTGATATATATCCTACTGTACCGCCGACCATTTCAGCAAGTGTGAATACAACGAGCATCATACCTGCATGAACAAGAATGTATGCGCCGACACGAAGGAATGACATCGTGTTTGTAACATAGCTGAGGCACATTTCAAAAAGCTCAAAGAAGCTTTGTACGCAATATTCGCCCCATTTTTCCGGCTGCCAGTTTTTTCTGCCTTCTGCGAGCCTGCCGAGAGGTTCTCTTAGGAACATGAGTATAAGCGGCAGTATAACAAGACATGCTACATATACACCGTTCATAAGCGGAATTTTTAAGAACATCTGACAAGCAAGTCCTGCAACGAGTGAAACATAGAATATAAAGCCTGCAACACCGTTTGCGCCGAACAATGCACTTTCCATGTCACGCCTTCGCAGCGACGAGAAAATATTCGTCAGCATTGCAAAAACTATTGTGACAAAGCCTATGACAACTGAGCCGTAGATTATAAAGTTTATCGAATCGGGTTTCATTACTTCTATAAGCTTTCCTTTTGTTCCGAAAAGCGCCTGATGCACAGGTGTGAGAACTTCTTCAAATCCGAAAACAGATCCGTACAGGAAACCGAATATCATGCCTGCAATACCGCAGGGGATAAGTATTTTTCCTATCTCCATTTTCTTGAACTTATACATCAGAGCACCGACCAGTGCTACTATAAAGCCCTGTCCCATGTCACCGAACATTATTCCGAAGAATATTGTATAGGTGATTGCGACAAATATAGTCGGGTCAGTTTCGTTGTAGCAGGGCATGCCGTACATCTTTACATAGAATTCGTAAAGACGGAAGAACGGCGGATTTTTGAGCATGACGGGCGGCGAGTGTTTGAGTTCGTCCTTGCCGTCGCTGAGAGAGTATTCTATACTCTTTATCTTGTCAAGCTCCTTTGTGAAATATTTTTCTTTGTCTGCGGGTATCCAGCCCACAAGTATGAAATTCTTGTGGTACTTGTAAATACGGCGCTTTATTTCATTGAATGCGTCCATTTCTTCAAGCTTGCTGTAGTGCATAAGACATTTGTCTTTTTCCTTTTTCCAGAAGCTGTCTATTTCTTTATTTATATCCTCAAGCTCCTTCTGATGACCTTCAAGCTCCTTTTGCAGCTCTTTCATGTAATCATCGGGAGTACCTGAGATTGGCGGTATTTCAAGTCTTTCAAAGTAGAGAGATGAGAAAATACGGTCAATATCATCCTTTTGTTCGGGGATAGTGAAATATGCGCCCCAGTAATGTGTTTCATCATTTGTAAACGGGAAGAAAAGTGCGAACTGGTTATCCGAGAACTGCGAGAGCTTTTCATAGCTTTCCTTTGGAATACGGCCGAAATTAGGTGTAATAAAACGGCAGTCGTTTATCTGGGAAAAGTCTATATCACAGCCTGCAAAATGTTCTACCTGTTCGAGAGTTCTCTTACAGGAGTCGATATCCTGTTCAAGTTTAAGCTTTTTGTTTACCATAGATTCCGTTTCCGAAACGAAATAAGCGATATATTCTATCGTTTCATCGGTACTGATGTTTTTGTGATCAGATTCTGTGTATTCAAGCTTAAAGCCTGCAAGGTCGGCGGAATTTTTCAGCTGCTGCATAGGAGCAGAGTAAGGATTTTTTGTGCTCAGCGGCAGGAAGTTTTTTGTATCGGAGTAAAACGACATAGCGTCATCGGGCTGGAAAACCTCAGACTCACCGCAGAAATCCACTACCTTGTCAAGCTCTGACATCATTCCGATTATGCTTATGGCTTTTACAGATCTAACAGACAAAAAATCACCTCCTTATAATTATCTGACGGGCAGCCTGAGCTTCTCGTCAACAGAAAGGCCGTAGCGTGTTGCTTCGATTATATTTACTATATTGTGCAGCTCTATCTCCTTGAGATATACATAAGATATCATAACGATAGTAGGATTTGGAGAGAGGCGAAGATGATGTTTACAGTAAATATTGCGCATGGCATCGGTTATCTGATTTGGACTGCTGTATTGCAGCTTTGACATATTCTTTCCCATATATGAATTACGTGCGATCTCAAGAACGTCCTTTGCGCTGTCGGCATCGCACATTTCTTCAAGTGTTTTTCTTGAAAGCTTTCCGTAGGGAATGAGCATTTCCTTTATTTTTTCAGGTTCAAAGCTGTAATATTTTTTCAGACGCAAAATTCTTGACAGATTTTCAAAATCGAGTATTGCGGTAAAAATATTTTTAAGCTCCTTTTGTTCAGCTTTGCCTTTTGCTTTTGACATTGCATCAAGGGCGGAGCCGTAGTTATTTTTATTAAGTGCAAGCTCAATCTCGGAGATCTTTATTTTTTCGTTTTCACGGGGTCTGAATTCCTTGAGAACGGAAAAATACTTAGTACTGCGAAGGTTTGCAAGAAGATCGTCATAGGAGCGTGATCTGGCTATTCTTCCGAAGCTGATATCCGCAAACTTATCAAGTGAAAGGGGCATGGAATAGGCATATTCTTCCGGCTTATTGATGTTAAGAAGCATCAGATAGCGGATTATCTGTTCTATTTCCATCTTTGAGATGATAAAGTCCGAAAAAGCTACCGAATTATCGGAGGTATATCTTGAAAGTGCATATATATCAAGATACAGTTCCTGTTTGAGCAGAGGTTCAAGCTGACCTCTGTGGATATCGCCCTCAACAAGTCCTGCGAGCGTTTTACCGTAGGATGTCCTTGTTTTGAGGTAAGAAGCTATTTCGGGAACGGTTCTGCATTCAGCCAACTGGCGGTAGTCACTGTCCTTCAGACATCTTCCATACATTGCACGGGCTTTTGCAAGCACGGCATTTGAAGATTTTGAAGACATAAAAACTCACCGATCCTTTAACCGTCTGTAACTCCTGCGACAATGCTTTCTACCCACTTGTCACCATTTTTTGCATAGGTGTTTTCAAGCTCCTTGATAATAGCACTGTCACGTTCTTCAATGACCTTCATGTAGTCGTCTGCTTTTTTCTGAGCAGACTGTTGATTGATCGCGATACGCTTTTTTGCACGTTCGAGGTACTCATTTTTAATACGCTCTTTTTTACGCAAGATATGCTGTTCATAATCGAGTTTATTTTGCTGAGCCTCGTCTGTCATATCGCGTGCCTTCTTGTCCATTTCGACAATTTTAGCGATCATATCCTCCAAAATTACGACACCCCCTTTAATAGAAAGCGCAGGCGGTAATATAATTTTATCACCTGTTTTACAACCCTAATTATACTCCTTATTCTATTTATTTACAAGTGACAATTGAGGTAAACTGTTTGAAAACTCATACTTTAAAGGTATTACTGATTTTTGAGTACAAAAAAATATACACAGTAAACCGGACGTTTACTGTGCATATTTTGTTCTGTGAAGCTGATTATTGATACACAGACAATAACTGCGTTAAAGATAAAACTAAGCGTTTTTGAGTGATTTCTGAAGCCAGACACAGCCGAGATCAAGAGCAAGGAACAGATTTGGTTTTTCACCTGTTTTAACGATAGCCTTTCTCGGACTGATATCGGGATCAGTGCTCATAAGCTTTATAAAGACCTTATCAGCGATCTCCAGATCACCCGAATTTTGTTTTGATTTTATCTCTAATTTTACGACGAACTTGTCTTTCATGTCACCATAATAGATAACGTCACCGCATCTTACGAGCGGTTTACCTTTGTAACTGAAAAACGTACTCTTTTCAGACATAATACCCTCCGTTTCTTGTTTGTATGATCATGCTTTGAGATAGTTCTTTAAAAGGATCTCCAAAAGATCATCCCTGTCGATCTTGCGGATCAGAGATCTCGCATTTTTGTGAGTGGTGATATATGTCGGATCTTCAGACAAGATATAACCTACTATCTGATTTATGGGATTATACCCCTTTTCTTCAAGTGCGTTATATACAGTTTTGAGCATCGACTTTATTTCTTCATCACGATTGTCCGATATTGAAAATATCATTGTCTTATCATGCACTTATACCACCTCCATATTAGCTATTTTAACACAAGCATTATTGAATTACAATAGAAATTTATTAATTTTAATTATAAATTAGTATTTACTGCTTTTTTGTACATGATACTATACATAAAAATCATTTTACAGTATCAAAAATTATAAAAATCATCCAAATTAGTATAAATTGGTAATAATGCAGAACGAGTGCGGCAGATTGCTTTTTACTTACAGAATTCGGGGTATTTTTCAAGCGTTTCTTTCATTGTGCCGTCAAAGATAACTTTTCCTTTTTGGAGATATATACATCTGTCACAGAAATCCTGTATGTCTTTGTTGTGGCTTACATAAAGTACGGTTATGTTCTTTTTAATAAGCTCGTTTATCTTTGCCTTGCACTTTTTCTTGAAAGTGGAGTCGCCTACGCTCAATGCTTCGTCAATTACTAAGATATCGGGATTTGTATTTATATTTATTGCAAATCCGAGACGTACTCTCATACCTGATGAATATGTCCTTACAGGCTGGTCGATGTATTCGCCAAGCTCGGCAAATTCGATAGCCTTTTTTTCGATCTCGTCTATTTCCTCATCCTTCAGACCTAATACATAGCACTTGAAACGTATGTTTTCACGGCCTGTCATGTCGGCGGAAAAGCCTGCCGTAAGCTCCAGAAGTGCAGAAACACGTCCGTTTACATATACATCGCCGCTTGTCGGGAATGCAACACCGGTGATCATTTTAAGAACAGTGGATTTTCCTGCACCGTTGCGTCCGATTATTGCAACTGATTCGCCCTGCTTTATCCTGAAGCTCACACCGTCAAGTGCCTTGTGACGCTTGAATTTTTTAGAGTTGTAAAAAAGTGCCAGAAACTGCTCACGGCTGTTTTTGTAGAGTGTGTACACCTTCGTGACATTATCAAACACAATTATAGGCTCGTCACCGGTCTTTTCAGGCTCGATCTTCTCAGCGGCAGATGTTTCCTTGTTTTTTGCCTTCTTGTCACTCATGTTCATTTTCCTTTCAGAATATCTTTAGATGAACCATATACCATATATTAATGTATATTTTACCCTTTTGTCATCTGAATGTCAATAAATCAGTTTGCTTTTTGAACATTAAATCTGTGAAAAGACAGCGGCTGATTTGGATATTTGTCAGCGAAGTGTTTTCAG
>JBGVAQ010000385.1:0-1686 GCA_045224775.1 Acutalibacteraceae bacterium
AGGATGGATAAGGGTGTGGAGTCGCCTTGCGTCGAGGATAGAAGCAGAAGCCGTTTTAAAAGAGAATGATAGATGCATGGTTTCTGCAGCGTCACTGTATATGCGTGCAGCAACATATTGGAGAACCGCACTCATATGTTATAACAATGCCGAGGATCCAAGAGTAGTACAATACTCGAAAAAGGCTGCGGATTGCTATGAGAAATATCTGAAATTATCGGAATATCCAGGCACTGCAATCAACATTCCGTATGAGGGAACCGAACTGCCTGGTCATTTTTACAGATCTCCTGCAGCAGGTGAAAAGGCACCGCTCATGATCCTTGTTCCAGGACGTGATACCTGGGCAGAGGATACAAGATGGATGTATGATGAACTGCTAAACAGAGGGATACATTGTCTTTGCTTTGATGGCCCGGGGCAGGGTGCTGTTTTGAGAGTTCAGAGGATCCCATTTAGACCGGATTTCGAGAATGTTATTACTCCGGTGATCGACTATGCATTGGATCATTTCAGTGAAATAGATCCGGGAAGGATAGGAATAATAGGCTTCAGCTTCGGAGCATTCCTGAGTCCGAGAGCATGTGCTTTTGAAAAAAGGATCAAACTCTGTGTGACCGATACCGGTAATATTGATTGGGGAACACATTTTGCAGATATATTCACCAAAGTCATGAAGCTGCCGTCTCCGCTCAGACCTAAGATGGTATATGGCCTCATGGATGATTACGCATGGAAACACGGTGTAAGCAGGGAACAGGTTATCGAAGAACTAAGAAAGTATGATAACCGGGATATCGTGGATAGAATCGAATGTGATATGCTTGTACTGGATGGCACAGCGGAAATCAACAAGGGCTCTGCGGAGATTTTTTACAAAGCACTTACGAACTGCCGCAAGGAGTATAAGTGCTTCGACAGGGAGTCAACCGCTCAGCACCATGCACAGATGGGTGGATATCAGGCAGGCGCAGAATTCATCGCTGATTGGATAGCTGCAAATTTGCAGAAATGAAAGCAGGAGATATCATTAGAATGAACACAATAGGAAAAAACCTAAGTATAATCTATAGGCAATTCACCGTTTTTCTGAACAGGGAAATTGCGGACTCTGAGCTTACTGCTACTGAATTAATGTACATTGGGTCACTTTATGATCAGGACGGAGTGACACAGGATGACCTTGCACGTGAATTCTGTATTGACAAAGCTGCGACAGCACGTACCATACAGACACTCGAGGGCAAGGGCTTATTGTTACGAAAGGTAGATGAAAATGACAGACGTGCGAAGCGTATCTATCTGACGCCAAAAGTAGAAAAGTATAAAACAACTATTGAAACTGTTCAAAAGAAATGGATGGATCTCTGCGGGGCTGATATCTCAAAGGAAGAGATTGCAGCATTTGAAAAAATGCTGTCTAAATTTGCAGAATGCGTAAGGAGATGATCATATATGGAAATGACGATGAAAGAGGCAATGCAAGAACGTCACATGGTCCGCAAATACCTGGACAAACCGATTCCTGCAGACATAGTTGAGACACTTAATGATAGAATCAGGAAGCTTAACAACGATCATGGGATAGAAATGAAGCTTATAACCGAAGATAAGTCAGCTTTCTCGACGGTCGTAAGGTTGATTCTTGCTAAGGGCGTTAGGAATTATATTATTCTTGCCGGCAAA
>JBGVAQ010000386.1:0-2959 GCA_045224775.1 Acutalibacteraceae bacterium
CTGCAAAACGGTTGACCCCAACTTCCTCGCAAAGCTGAACAGCAAAAAGCCGCAGACCATGAGCCAGCTTGCAGACATTTGGTACGAAGGCAACGGAGCGGATTACGGCAGGAGCCAACACTACAATCAGAGCCGCTACCATATGCTTTATGCATAGCAAGTTATTATGTAAAGTTATTGCCTAACCTTTCATTATAGATGTGAAAAAATATAATTATAAGACTGTTATTGCTCAACATAATCTGATACTATATGAGTGTCGGCGGAAGCCGAAATTCATAGTATTGGAGATGATATAAGTGGTTCCAGAAACCAGGCAAATGAGCATTCCGGAACTGATTGATACCATTGTACCTTATATTCAAAAGGAACACTACAGTGATTCCTATGTAAGAGGATTAGAACAATGTTTCAATCAATTTGAGAAGTATTGCGCAGAACGGAAAATCACACAACTCACATCAGAAGTCACTCAGCAGTTTCTTTTAGATCGATATGGACTTCAGCCGGGAACTGTTGACAGAAAACTGTCTCGTAACATAAGGGCTATGGACATGCTGTCTGATTTTCAGCATTGTGGTGCAATTATTATTCGCAGAAGTTTGGAAAAAGTGTTTCCAACTTCGTTTGCAGCTATTGCAAATTCATACTTTGTTCACATGAAAAATACATATGCCCAGCCGAATACCATTGCTTCCCATAGAAAAACGGTATTTCGTTTTACAGATTTCATCAACAACAGGGGAGTAGAATCCTATGATCGACTTACTATTGATGACATCAATGCATTCATCAAAATCATCCTCGTCAATTATGCAAAATCAAGTGCACAGTGCTATTTCGGTATTTTGCGGTCTTTTCTGAGATATCTGCATGATTCCGAAATTACCGAAGAAGATTTTTCCCGGAAAGTTATCTCTGTACCCGGAGTACGTCAGGCAGCACATCTACCTTCTACCCTAACGGAAGAGCAGATAGAATCTGTGCTTGACTGCATTGACCGCGAAAGTCCTATGGGCAAAAGGGACTATGCACTTCTTCTTTTGGCATCAAGATTGGGACTGCGAGTAAGCGATATCCGCAATCTGAAAGCAGAGGATATCAACTGGGAAACCCGTGAAATTCGGATCACGCAAGTAAAAACCAAGGAGCCTCTGGTGCTTCCTCTTCCCACCGATGTGGGATGGGCAATCATTGATTACCTGAAAAATGCACGACCTATTTCGGACGCTCAGGAAATCTTTCTTCGTGTAGTGCCGCCGTATATTTCTCTCAAGAATCCGGACAATGTCCTGATTCGATATATGCGGGAAGCGAATATTCCTTACAAGCGACTGCCCCATCATGGTCTCCATATCCTGCGACACAGTCTGGCAACACACATGCTGGATCAGGGTATCGACATTACAACAATTCAGGGTGTCCTTGGACATCTGAATATTGAAACTACCAAAAAATACACAGGGATTAATGTCCGTCAGCTGAAGGAATGTGCATTGGAGGTAGATTTTGTATGACAGAAGACAAGCCTATGATCCTACGGACACAAAGTGTTTTTGCTCCATATATCAGAGACTTTGTCGATCAAAAACAATCTCTGGGGTTAAAATACAATGTAGCAATTGAGACATTCAATATGTTTGATTCCTTCTGTGCCAAGAGAAACATCACAGAACCCACCATGACAGATGCTTTGTATTCTGAATGGTGCTGCAAGCGACCTGCTGAAAGCGAAAAAACTCACCAACTCCGTGTTGGATATGTAAGACAATTTTCAAAGTATCTCTACAACAACGGCATGGAGGCAACTGCAGCATTTCACCCACTCCCAAGAGGATCAAAATCATTTGTTCCGTACATTTTCACCGAAGGAGAAATAAGCCATTTTATATCAACGGTAGATAAGGTGAACAAAAAAACAAATCTGGGATCGCCAATTCGTCATCTGGTGCATCCCGCCCTATTTCGTACCTTGTACGGATGTGGACTTAGAATAAACGAAGCATTAAAGCTGAAGACTGAGGATGTTGATCTCGACACTGGTTCCGTCCTCATTAGAACGGCAAAAGGCGGAAAAGACCGTATGGTGGTTATGTCGAACAGCCTTCTACACTTCTGTCGGGAGTATCGTTCAAGAGACGCAGTCAAGCGATTCGAGAGCGACTATTTCTTTCCGGCGAGGGACCATGGATACTATGATTCCAGTACCGTTTACGCTGATTTCCGAAAGTATTTGAAACTTAGCGGGATTCCTCACCGGGGGCGTGGAAATGGTCCAAGATTGCATGATTTTCGTCACAGTTTTGCTGTTCATGTACTGAATAACTGGGCGAAACAGGGCAGAGACCTGTATGTATGTCTTCCGATCCTGCAGCGTTATCTGGGTCATGCCAAAATTACTGCCACAGAAAAATATCTGCAGCTTGTGCCTGATGCATATACTCAGGTAACGGAACCATACGGCGAGAAGTTCGGACATATTTTCCCGGAGGCCTTCGATGAAGAGTAATGATTTTTCCTATTACACGAGCAGATTCTTTCAAAGCTATCTTCCCGGAACCAGAAACGTAAGCGGAAATACAATTCTGTCTTACAGGGATACTTTCAAAATTCTCCTGACCTTTATGAGAGACTGCAAGTCTAAGACTCCGGACAAAGTATCTTTCAAAGACCTTGATCATACAACGATTGAGGAGTTCCTCACATATCTTGAAAACGATTTACAGTGTTCTGCATCAACCAGAAACCAACGGCTGGCAGCATTGAAATCATTCTTCCGTTTCGTGCAGGTAGAACGTCCTGATCTTCTGGCAGAATGCCAGTCTATCCTGACCATAAAGAACAAAAAATCACCCAAACCTGTGATAGATTACCTCTCCGGTGAAGAAACCGAACTGCTTTTTAAGCAGCCTGACACAACCACCCCAAAAGGTCGTCGTGACCTCGCTCTACTGACTCT
>JBGVAQ010000387.1:0-8361 GCA_045224775.1 Acutalibacteraceae bacterium
AAAGGATTTTCTGCACAAACAGTCAAGGCAGATAGCCAATGCCTATGATGGCGTGTGCATTGAAAATCTGAATATGCAGGCAATGGCACAGTCACTGAATTTCGGCAAATCCGTTTCGGACAACGGTTGGGGCATGTTTACGGCATTTCTGAAATACAAGTTAGAGGAACTCGGAAAAAGATTTGTAAAAATAGATAAGTTTTTTGCAAGTTCACAGCTTTGCAGTGTATGCGGATATCAAAATTCCGATACAAAAAATTTGTCTGTCAGAGAATGGATTTGCCCTTGCTGTCAAACGCATCATAACAGAGATATAAACGCTGCTGTAAACATACGAAATGAAGGTATAAGAATAGCATTAGCATAAAAACAAAACAAGAACCGTGGGACACACGGGGTTAGCTCGTTGATACTGTATGGGCTACCATACTTGAGCGAGAAGCCCCCACCTCTATAGGTGGGGGAGTATGTCACATAAGTTTTCCGTCTGAAATTTCTATTTTTCTCTTACAGGCTTCCGCAATGGTAGGATCATGCGTTATAATAATAACTGTCTTGCCTTCGGCATTGAGCGATTTGAAAAGATCCATGATTTCGGCAGATGTTTTAGTATCTAATGCTCCTGTCGGCTCATCCGCAAGGATGAATGACGGATTATTAACTATTGCTCTGGCAATAGCAACACGCTGTTTCTGACCGCCGGATAGTTTGTTGACAGGTTTTTTTGCAAGTTCTCTGATACCCACCTTTTCCAATGCGGAAAGAGCAAGAGTATTTGCACTGTTTTTCTTTTTTTTTGAAAAGTAAAGCGGTATCTTTACGTTTTCAAGAACTGTATATTCTTCAACAAGGGCAAAGTCCTGCATAACAATTCCGACTTTTTCATTGCGGATACTTGCAAGCTTTCTGTCGGACAGCTTATGTACGCTGATATCGTCAATGGTATACTCGCCCTTTTCAAAAGTGTCTATACACCCGATAATATGCAGCAGCGTTGACTTTCCTGCACCGGACTTGCCGATAATAGCAAGCATTTCGCCGTCCTCTACTGTAAGTGAAACATCAGTTAGAGCGGTAAATGCGTTCGCTTTTTTGTAGTTGTATGTTTTTGTAATATTTTTTATTTTAATCATTATTTTAGGCCTCTTTTCGTATCCTTCATAGTAACTGTTTATAAATATCGTATCGTTTCAACCGGAGAAGCATAACGGATAAGGCTTTTGGGAATAATCAGCGAAAGAATATATATTAATATCATTTCTATCAAACTAATATATACATTGTTTAGACGATAAACAGATCCTATCATGTATTCGATATTAATAATTTTCATAACAAAAAGAGTGATAAAAGTAATAATTGTAGACAGGAAAATTATCAGAATTATTTGTACAGATAATATTCTTCTACATTTTTTCCAATTACATCCGCACAAGTAAAAAATTCCGTAAGTTCTTATCCCTCTGGTGACAGACATAGACATAGAACCGGTCAGACCTGCAAGTACAATAACAAATGATACAATAATTAGCGGCAGCATACGAAGGTATATATTGTCTAGCTCTTTTTTAGTTTCGGCATTAATTGTGTAAAAGTTTTCTTCTCCGAATTGATTTCTTATCCTTCCTCCGATAGAACACAAATAATCAGTATTTTTTTCTGCTGTTTCGTCATCTGTTTTTCCGTAAGATATGAAAAAATATGAACCATAGTTTGGATCATCTTCAGAGATAAGCTTATCATATACAGTTCTATTCATTAGAATGAAAGGTGCTCTCATACTCAGATTGCAATCATAAGCCTGATAATAATCGAAAATACTAAGTTTTTTATTTACACTTTCTGATAAATTAATCCCAGGAGGAACATAATTACTGTCCGTCAGTATACCAACAATTCTTATTTTTCCAACATCTGTTTCATAAATCTGTCCCAATTCTGCCGATGTACCACCAGAAATAATCGCCTCTGCAATACCATCAGAAGTTATATCTGTATCAGCCCAACGACCCTCAGATAAAGGAAGACGAAGATTAGAGTATATATAAGGATCTACACCTATCATTTGAACATTTTGATATAATGAAGATTTTGGATGAGGTCCGCCGTTTTCCGGAGATAGCCAATAATAACGATCAAATATTATATCTATATTTCCGGACAATCGTTCTTTGAGAAGCGAAATCAATGCCGAAAAGTCAAGATAATTATATTTTTCTATAATTTTACGGATATCTTCGTTATTATTGCCGTATCCCATTGACAAATCCATCTCACAGACAACACCATTGTTATTAAGAAGTTTTTTGTAAGGCTCATAAAGAAAATCCTTTCCGTTGTAGGATGATATAACAATATTTGTCAGTACAAGCATAGCTGCAATTTCTAATATAATCAGAATGTTGAACATTGTCTTATGAATAAGCATATTGAAACCCAATTTAAAATATTTCATAATGCTATTCCCTCCTTATGCCAGTATTACACCCAATAAAAAGTGGCATAATATTTAGCATAATAATAACAATACCAATCAACATATATACTCCGAAGAAAAACAAGTAGGTATTGATATTGAAGATATCTTCGAATGATGGATATATCCTTGAAATAATAGAAATTAAAACAAATTGGAAAAGTAACAATCCGGCTATAAATGATAAACACATAGTAATAAGGATTTCTGAAACATATATTACAAAAAGTTTTCTCTTTCCGGCTCCACAAACAGCAAAAACATTTATGGAACGTTTTCTTAATGAGATTACAAAAGCATAGAAGCGCATGACGTTCAATAATATTACTACGAGAATAATAGCCGAAATTACATAAATCATATTATTGAATTGCTTTTCCAAAAGAGGTTTAGGCTGAGGTACTTCAATATCGGCTTTGCCGCCGAAATTTCTGTCAATTGCCGCTTTTATTTGTTCAATTTGTGGCAACTCTGCCGTATCCTTTATAATTAAACTGATGGAACTTATTTTAAAATCCTCTCCTGTATTTCTTAGAAGAAATTTGAATATGGTCTGTCCCAAGCCATATTCTTGTTCTGTGATATTGCTGACTCTGAATGATTTGCCACCAACATCAATCATTTCACCCTCTTTAATATTTTTATATGGTGTTTCGGCATAAGAACTTTTTCTAACCTTGATAAGATTTTGGTCGGAAATAATGTCATTGTTATACTGACTCATATATTCTACAGATCCATCTTCGGCTGTAAAACTGATGTCCACACTGTTTCCTATATAACCGTTTAAATAAAATTGATAAATATATTCATGTGATTCGTTAAGGATATTATATATCTTTTCTTTAATACTGCCGTACAGAGGAAGAGAATCATAATCCGATGGAACCGGTATGCTGTAACTGCTCAACGGGTGAATGATATCACCATACTGTTCTATCTCTTTATTTCCCCGTTCGTAGTATTCTTTTTCAATCTCATTTGCTTTTTGACTGTCAGTTCCGGTGTATACGTATTTGTTTTCTTTTATATCAAACAAATAATAGTACATTGCTTGCTGATCCAGTGAATTTTCCTGATAATCATAGTGTTCAAAGTTTATGAGAAACATTTTGTCGAAATAACCTCTTTCATCCTGAGGATCTGGTGTAATAGAATACATCATACCTGTAATTGTCAATATTGTTATGACACAAACTATTTGTGATAAAATAATAAAAATAAACATAACTGGTTTATTTAATATAAAATGCTTAATATTTTTTACCATCAATAATATCCACATTCTCTAACTCCTCTGAATGATTATAATATAGCTACATATCTCGGTATGCGATTTTATTGAGGTTTAATAATGAGGAGCACCTGATCTGTATGTCCTAATCCTTACTTCTTCCAGTACCCCTGAATTTATAGATGATGTAAGATAGATATTCCCCAAATAAACAGCTTTTGCCGTAGAACTGTCAATAGTGATCAGTCCATCTCCCAAAGTATGTGCTACGATATTTGTAACGTAACCACTTGTTTTTGATGTACCTTGAATGTAAGAACTTCCTGAAATAGTATAAGGAGCGCACCAAACAAACTTTCCACTATCTTCATGATCACTGACCGCTGAAGATAAAACACTGTAAGTTACAAATGTTTGAAGTTTTGCGGCTTGACCAGTCAATGTGTAGTCAGATGATAGCCCAGTATAATCTTGATGCTTGGGATTATATGCTGCATAAACAGGAGTCATACATAGAACAGAAAGAATAATGAATGTAATAAATACTGTCCAAACTGTCTTTTTTACTTTTTCCATAGTTATCCTCCTCTAACTTATATTCGATATACCGAGATATGTAGATTATAATAATATTATCAGGTTATTTTCTTATTTTTTATATTTTCCTATTATTAATAGACCTGATAATACTATCCAAGAAAAAAATATACACATAGAAAAGTGTATTGAATAAAGTATGATGATGACTGCTGCTGCAATCTCTATAACAAGAAACAGTATCAGATTTTTTCTGTATTTCCTTTTCTCTGAGTCTGATACAGGTTTATACTTGCTGTCAACAGGAGACAATAATAGAATAAGTATCAGTGAAATCACAGCTAAAGTTCCAATGACATATATTGACCGGTCGGGAATATGTATTGCAATACAAAACGCAGTAACAATACCGCATGAAACAAATAAACAGGATATAAACTTATCCGCATGAAATCCGCCGGCATATTGACGAAGCAGTGCAAAAGCCACCGTAAAGATAATAAACTCTGATATACTGCCAAAAAGTGCAGCTATTATCATAAAAATCACAAATGAAAGAACTGTTTCCGATAACAGCTGTACCCCAAAGCGATAGACATCAATTTCATCCTGTTCAATGACATTATTTTCTTCCATCGACTGAACAAGTTTGCTTTCCAGTTTCATTTCTTATATTTTTCGATGGCTTTTGGTGCTTTAGGCTGATGTGCCCATAGACTGGACGTTGTGTTGGCACTGCGGATCACCGTTTTTTCTACCAATTTTTTTACTGCTTTCAGAATTGTCTTTTTCATTTTCAATAGCTCCTTTCAAGATTATACAAAAATAATCGTAACTATTCAGTCTCTTAAAAATTTGTATAGATGCACAAAAGAAAATATGAAATAACCGACAGGAAACAGTCAATCAAAAAAAGAAATGATGAGGTTGCAGTAAAACGCTCCAAAGCCCTCAAAAATGGCATCAGAAAAATCGCATTCGTCAAAATGCACACGGTCGTCAAAAAACAGTGGTATAGCCAAATTTCGTAACTTATGGTATAATATATTCAGCGAAAGGTGGTGGAGCAGATGCCGTATACACAGGAGTTTATTGAGTCATTAGTCAGGCAGAATCAAATATTGATCGAGCAAAATAATGCGTTAATGGAGCAGGTCGATACACTAAACAAAACCATTGAAGAACTCAATGGAACGATCAGGGAACTGAGGGAACAACTCAACAAAAACTCCGGCAACAGCTCAAAACCGCCGTCAAGCGATGGCTTGAAGAAGAAGCCGGCAACAAAAAGTCTGAGAGGAAAAAGCGGCAAAAAGCCCGGCGGACAGAATGGTCATAAAGGTAAATATCTGAGCGTTGTTTCAGAGCCTGATGAAATAATCAGACATTATCATTCGGATTGTGCTGCTTGTCCTTACAGAGATAAGTGCATGGAAAAAGCCTGTACAAAAGAAATACGTCATGTTATAGATGCCGTCGTGGATGTAAAGATCACTGCTCACGAAAAGATGTATATTGCAGAATGTCCGAAGTGCAAATCGCCGAAAGCCGGTGGATTTCCTTCGGGTATAACAAACTATGTCCAGTACGGAAAGAATCTTGAAGCACTTGTTGTTTCTCTGAACACAGTCGGTGCAGTCAGCGTAAACAGAGTTCATGATATCATAGGAAGTGTTTTTAATATTCCTCTTTCGACCGGTACAATAAAAAACATGGTGACACGATGTGCGGAAAAAATAAAGCCTGTGCTGATAAACATAAAAAACGCTCTTATTGATGCTTCACTTCTCCATTGCGATGAAACCGGGACTCGTGTTGAAGGTAAAACAAGATGGGTGCATAATGCTTCAAATGAGCTTTATACCTATCTTACATTAAGCAGCAAAAGAGGATATGACGCTATGAAGGAAGCGGATATACTGTCGCATTTCAAAGGGACGTTCGTGCATGATTGCTGGAATTCTTACTGGAAATTCGGCAATGCTGCACACCAACTTTGCTGTGCCCACCTGCTCCGGGAATTGAATGGAGTAACAGAAAACTATCCCAAGCAAACATGGGCTGACAAATTCAAAGCCTTGCTGTTGGAAATGAAAAAGGCAAAGGAGAGAGCAATAAAAAAAGGAAAAACAGAATTAAGCTATGCGAGCATTCATCGTTACAAAAAACATTACGATGAACTGATTTCGCTTGCCTATTCAGAAAATCCTGTTCCGGAATCTGAACACGGCAAACGAGGAAAAAAGAAAAGAGGCAAAGTATTATGCCTTATTGACCGTCTTAAAAACCACAAGGGACAGGTCTGCCTGTTTTTAGAAAGCTTCTCCATTCCTTTTGATAACAATCAAGCTGAACGAGATATTCGCAATATCAAAGTCAAAACCAAGGTTTCCGGCTGTTTCAGAAGTTCTGACGGCGCTGTTGAATATCTTGATATCATGTCTTACATCGGTACTGCTCGCAAACACGGAATTAATTCTTTTAAAGCTGTTTTGCTTGCTGTTTGCGGTAATCCTTATGCTTTTGGGGTGGGGAGTGAATAGTTACAAATAATCTTAATATATTTTTTCACAATTTTACATTATTTTTGGTTATTTGTCTATATAACTTGCAAAAGTGGGCGTTTTTTGTGCAAAAGTGGAAATTATGACAAAGAAAAAGGACACTTTGTAATAATGTCCTTTACCGTGATGCTATTTTTCTATTGTAACTGTGATTTTAAAAATACGGTCATTATTATCATAATTATAACTCAAATATCCCGAATATTTTTTGAGTGTTTTTTCAACACTATAGATTCCTACTCCGTGATAACGGCTATTAGCTTTTTTGGTGATCATTCTGCCGTTTTTTATTATTGGTGGTATATCACAGCTGTTGGTTATTTCAATAAAATAGATTGTCTTTTGAATGTTTGAATAAAACGTTAATTCTATTGATCTGTTTTCAGATTTTTGAGCAGCTTCTATTGCATTATCAAGAAGATTTGAAAGGATACAACATATATCAGCTTCATCTATGAATTCCATTTTGATATTGTTAGATTTGAAATGGAAATTGATTCCTTCTTTAAAACATACTTCTGATTTTTGATAAAGTATTATATCAATAATTTTGTTTCCGGTATAAACTTGTCCTCCAAACGCCGTGATGCACTTCTTTACAGATTCTATGTAATTTTTCATTCCTTGTTCATCTTTGGTGTCAGCTAATGCACTTATAGTATTAATATGATGCTTTATATCATGTATCAATATTCTCGAATCATTATACTCTGATTCAAGAACCTTATAATGTTTATAATCAAGATCTTTTTTTTGCTCCAGAAGACTGATTTTCTGTGTTTCATTAGCTGCCTTTATATAGTTTTCATGTACTGCAAACACAACAATGTTTATAATAAGCATTGTTACGGCAAAAATCATGATAACAATATTAAATTTTATTTCACCGTTGCTATCGTGCAGATCACTCAATGATGTAACAGCTAATCCGCAGATCAACGACATTAACGGTACTGTAAGAAGCCAAATACTTTTTGTTGTAGCTGATTCCTTTTTGGAAATCATGCTTATTACTTTACAGATTACAAAAAAAATAAGCTTAGAAACAGTTGAAACGATTAATTCGCTTTCCATTTTATGACTTGCAAAGTAATTTTCCGAAACAACAATATTTGCTATTGGAACAGAAAATAATTCCGACATACCAAAAATTCCTGTCAAAATAAAGGAATGCAAAAAACACATAATTACCTTTGACTTAAAACAAAAAACACAAACAGCAGTTGTCAATAAAATCATTATTGATATATTAATAGGCGTATTTTCAAATAACACATATACACAAAACTCCGCCATTGATGCCGATAAAAATAGAAACAAGCTGTTTATTGTACTTTTTCTCTCTTTAAAAACAGATGAACAGTAAACATAAGCACAGTAACCATGAAACAGGAATTCCAAAGCAAAAACGATATTAAAAAGAATAGTCATATAAATTCCCTCATTTTCTCATTAAATGCTCTCTTGAACTCCGGATATTTTCTTTTTGAAGCGTAGATTTTTAACTGTTTTCCTGTTTTACTCTCAACAACGATATAATCGATCCCAAA
>JBGVAQ010000388.1:0-5550 GCA_045224775.1 Acutalibacteraceae bacterium
ATAAGTGAGCTTGATCCGAGATTTTATCATGTTGAATCGCCCAAACCATTGCCGCAGTCACAGGAAAGATACCCGTTTCTGTATCCGTACATGAAAGCTATACCCATAAACGGAAAGGTAACATTTCTTGATTCAGGCTGGATGGAAAATGTAGTGCGTAAGTATTTAAGGCACGAGATAACTAAAGAAGAATACCGCCGCATGATACGTCAGGTTAATGAATTTGAACGTCAGCTCCGTGACGGCGGATATATAATATTGAAAATATTCCTCCATATAGGCAAGCAAGAGCAATATGACAGGCTCTACAGGCTTGTTGAAGATCCGGGAACAGAATGGCGTGTAGATCAGGATGATCTGTGGCAGCATAAAGAATACAAGCGTTTTATGGAAGCATATGATGATTTCATGGAAAAGACGGGAGATATTGCAGGCTGGCACGTTCTTGACGGAAACCGCCGTAAAACAGCAACAAGAGATGCACTGAAGCTTCTTGTACAAAGGATAGAACGTGGAATAGAGGAGGGCAAATATGAGGGATCGACCTCCGAAGAAGATTTTCCGCTTAAAGAAATGCCAAAGCTTGCGGATGTTGACCTTTCTCCGTCGATAGATGATGAAGAGTACAGCAAGGAGCTGAAAAAGCTTCAGACAAGACTTAGTGAGTTACATAATATCATCTACCGGAAGAAAATACCTGTTATTCTGTGCTATGAAGGCTGGGATGCAGCAGGAAAGGGCGGAAATATCCGAAGGGTAACATATGCACTTGATCCGAGAGGCTTTGACGTTCACCCGATAGCCTCACCGCTGCCGCATGAGCTGAACAGACATTATCTGTGGAGATTCTGGATAAATCTTCCGAAAACGGGACATATATGTATTTTTGACAGAACGTGGTATGGCAGAGTAATGGTAGAGCGTTTAGAGGGCTTTTGCACTGATAAGGAATGGCGCAGGGCATACCATGAGATAAACGAGTTTGAGAGGATGCTTACGGACTGGGGAGCAGTATTGATCAAATTCTGGATACATATAGATCAGGATGTACAGCTTGAGCGTTTTACGAACCGTGAAAGCACTCCTGAAAAGCAGTGGAAAATCACAGATGAGGACTGGCGCAACCGTGAGAAATGGGATGAATACGAAGTTGTTGTTGATGAGCTTTTGCAGAAGACAAGTACCAAAAATGCGCCATGGTATATAATAGAGTCCAACGATAAGAAATATGCGAGAATAAAGACGCTGAGAATAATAGTCAAGGCACTTGAAAAAGCATGTGAAAAGAATTTCAAAAGGCTTATGGAATAAAATAAAGGTACGGTATAACGTTAAGTGTACCGTACCTGATTTTTGTTTATAGAAGCTTTGCTATTTCTCTTGCAAATTTATCGGGATTTTCAGATATAAGAAGATGTGTGCTGTTTGGGAAAGGTACTGCTTTGTACGGGACATTTACATGTTCCTTGTACCAGTCGGCAAGCTCAGGCGAAAAGAGCGAACCCGGCTCAGCATAGAAATATGTAAGCGGAACATCAAGCTTTTCTGTAAAATCACGGTTATCCTGTAATTTCATTGAAGATGCAAGATCTTTCAGTACATCTTCATTACAAATCATAAGTTTTTTTCTTAGTATATGGTTAAGAATAAAGTTAGGCAGCTTTGCACTTGCAGGCTTTGCTTTGATGGAAAAAGCTTTATATTGTGAGAGGAAGTCTTTTGAAGCGTACTCTTCCATATCTTCTTGTGTGTACTTTCCCTGATTAAGACCTAATTTCCATTCATCATCATTTAGCTGTTTAGGTGTCATATCGCAAAGCACGACTTGTTTCAGTGCAGAACAGCCGTATTTTTTTATATAATTCATTGCAACGCCCGCACCCATAGACCAACCTACAAGAGTAACATCCGAAAGTGAAAGTGCATTGATAAGCCTGTCAAGATCTTGGGCAAGGATCTCCATAGTTACGGGTTCAACATTTGCATCCTTGCTTTTTCCGTGACCTCTGTGGTCGTAAGTGATACATCTTGCTTTGTATTGCAGATAGCTTTTGACAGAATCTGAAAAAACACCCGAATTGCTTGTCCAGCCATGCATCATTATTACCGCAGGTCCCTTTCCGACATCTTCAAAGTAAAGTCTCATTCCTTTTCTTAATTTAAGATAACTCATTCGTTTTTCCTCGCCTTATATATATTGTATAAATTTATATTTTAAAACGAAATAATTATACCACATTATTAAATATGTGTAAAGGATGATATTATAATATTTTAATAATTCTGTCGTAAAGCATTTCAAACTTACCCATTATATTTCTGTCCTCATGGTAGTGACCGAAGAACCATTTATTGTATTTCAGTCTGATAGCAAGATCTTCAAAATACATGGTAAGCTTATCGGATGGCATACTGCCTTTGTAAATATAGGAAACGATTGACTGCGGGCAGCAGTGGGATATTACATAATCAACATCAAAGCCGATTTTGCCGAGATTATTTTCCGCATTTGATATTTCTTCATCGGAAGGAAGCTCTTCTTTCCACCATGAAACGTTCTCAACACGGAACATTTTTTTCTGTTTATTCCATTTGCGTATCGTTTCCTTGAATTCGGTTTCAGTTTTGAAGTCATTTCTTGAAAGTATGCCGTCATAAATATCGTGAGAGCTTGCACCGCCGAAAGCGAAGAATTTCTTTCCGTTAAATTCGAATATCTCTCCACGCATAAGATGATATACGCTGTCATTTATTTTATGAGCCTTTCCGCCGTGAAAATCAACAGTTTCAAATTCGCTGTTTAGCCTGTCGAAATTTTCATGATTACCGTCAACAAATACGGTAGTGAACGGTTTTTCGTCAAGCCATCTGAGCCAGTATTTTTCATCGGGACTCATACCGCCGACATTCCATACTGCACCAAAATCGCCGCAGACAATGACGATATCCTTTTTGGTCATTTCCTTTTGCAGAGGAAAAGATGCTGTTGAAAGCTTCTTGAACTCGCTGTGACAATCTCCTGTTACAAATATCATATTTGTCAACTCCATTCATAAAATATTGATTTATATTTTACTATGTTTTTCAGGAAAGTCAATATTTTTTAATGGATTAGAAAAATATTACAGCATAGTATGTATAAAAAGCTTACTTTGAAACTATCTTTGCACCGAAAGGTGTAAGGGAAAGCTTAGCAAGCTTGAAAAACTGCAGCCCGAAAGGTATTCCTATAATTGTTATACAGCATACAAGTCCTGCGATCAGATTGCTGATTGCCATCCATATACCGAAGAATATCAGCCATATAATATTAGCAATCAATGAAATAGCTCCGCCGCCGTATATAACTTCCTTTCCAAACGGGAAAAATGACATTGATGCAAACTTAAAGCATTGTCTGCCATAGGGTATACCGATTATTGTTATACACCAGATCAGTCCTGAAATGATCCAAGCCAGTCCGTTTAAGAAACCTCCGAATACAAACCATAAAATATTTCCGAGTATACGCATGATAAATTCCTTTCTTCCGGCTATTGATACAGCCGAACTGTATAATAACATTTATTGTGATAACGACAGCGAAATTATAACATACGTAAATGAAAAAAACAATATTTCAAAAAAACAAATAGTTGATGACATTTGTGTAAAAGTATGGTAAACTCAAATAAAGGGCTGATGAAATGTCGCTTTAACATAATACTTTATAGGAGATGATAAATTGGCAGATAATAAAACGAAACCAGACAGAAAAATAAAAAAGCCTAAGGTGAGCATCATATTCAAGAGTATTGCCGGTATTTCCATTCTGCTTATGATTTTTTCTTTGAATGTCAGCATTATTGGATTCAACAGCTTTACTGAAGCGCTTATGGAACAGTATTATGAAGGAGCTGTCCTTACAGCAGAAACTGCCGTAATGCAGCTAAACGGTTCCATCAGTATCGAAGAATATGCTCAGAGCGGCGGTACAACGGAAGAATATAAAAAGACACTGGAAGCAATGGAAAAGCTTTGTAATTCTTCCGGTTCAACATTCATTTATGTGATACGTCCCGATCTTACGGACTACGGACATATTACGTTTTTGTTTTCCACAATAAAAGAAAACAGCAGGTACACACGCTATGAATTCGGATATGTCCGTGAAACGACAAATGATGAATATAGGGATAAATACCGTAACCTGTACGAAAACAAATCTGAACATGAGCTTGTTATAAGAGATAAGGGCTATATCGAAACCGATCCGCATATAACAGCAATGGTACCTGTCAAAGATGCCGAAGGAAATACAACGGCTATACTTTGTGTACAGCGTCAGATGGATAAGCTTGTGAATGTCCGTAATACATATATTGGTAAGGTGTTTCTGGTACTGATATTTATGATGGTATTGGTAATTGTAGTGCAGTTTATCTATCTCAGTCATGTATGTCTGATTCCGGTCAAAAAGATCACTCTTGAAGCGAGCAGATTTGCAAAAGAAAACAAAATGCCGGAAAAGAAACTTACAGAAACAGTCAGGAATACTGACGAAATAGGAGTTCTTGCCTCGTCTATTGATCTGATGGAGGAGCGTATAATACAATATTTTGACGATTTTACAAAAGCGACTGCCGAAAAGGAACGTATCAATACAGAGCTTTCACTTGCAAGACGTATACAAGCGAGTATGCTTCCAAATATTTATCCGGCTTTTCCGGAACGTAACGAATTTAATATATATGCTTCTATGGATCCTGCAAAGGAAGTCGGAGGAGATTTTTATGATTTCTTTCTTGTGGACGATGATCATCTCTGTGTTTTAATGGCAGATGTGTCCGGTAAGGGTGTACCTGCGGCGCTGTTTATGATGTCATCAAAGATAATTCTTGCCAATAATGCAATGGTGGGTAAAACTCCTGCACAGATACTGACTGATACAAATAATACTGTCTGCTTAAATAATCGTGAAGAAATGTTTATCACAGTCTGGTTGGGTATTCTTGAAATATCTACAGGCAAACTGACAGCTGCCAACGCAGGACATGAGTATCCGGTATTGATGAAATCAGACGGAAAATTTGAGCTTTTCAAAGATAAACACGGCCTTGTTATAGGCGGAATTAGCGGTATAAAATACAATGAATATGAAATTCAGCTCACTCCGGGTTCCAGACTGTTTCTTTACACAGACGGAGTTCCGGAGGCTGCCAACGGAAATGGTGTACAGTTTGGCGTAGAACGTATGATTGAAGCGTTGAACGAAGATACATCTGTATCACCGGAGGAGATAATTAAAAATGTCAGGAAGTCAGTAGACGGTTTTGTAAGAGATGCAGAACAGTTTGACGATATCACAATGCTCTGCGTGGAATATAAAGGGAAAAAGCAATAAAACTTATATTGAGTTATGACAGGGGTGTAAAAATGATTTTTGACGCAGATATTGAAAAATTGTCAGATGTGAATGGATTTATAAACGAGTATCTAAAAAAAGTTTCTTGTCCGAATAAAGCCTGTATGCATATAGAAACTTCTGTTGAGGAGATATTCGTCAATATT
>JBGVAQ010000389.1:0-3712 GCA_045224775.1 Acutalibacteraceae bacterium
GGGAAATAAACTTAATCTGCTGTTCTCTGACGGAAAATATCTCTACGCTCACACCAACTGCAAGGGTACGCTTTATTATCTGACGAAAAATAATACAACAATGCTTGCAACAGTTCCTCTGAGTGAGGAAGCATGGCAGCCGCTGCCGTTTACACGCCTTATGGCATTCTATAATGGCAAACTGTTAAAAACAGGAACAAATCACGAAAACGAATACATCGAAAGCGAAGAATCAATGAAGCTGTTATACAGCATATTTGCAAATCTGTAAGGAGAGTGGCAGTATGACAAAACAAGAAATAATGGATCGTCTTTATGACCGCTATATAAAACCCACCGAGAACAAAAAGAACTGCTATATCGGTATTGAAATAGAAATGCCAATTGTAAATCTGGAGCACCGAGCTGTTGATTTTGAGATAGTTCACACTCTTACCGCTGCTTTTCTGAAAGAATTCGGTTTTATCCCGACAGGCATTGATGAACAAGGGAATATCTATTCCGCATTGAATAAGGAAAACGGAGATATTTTCTCATACGACTGTTCATACAATAATATGGAGTTTTCTTTCGGCAAGGAAAGTGAACTTCATACGATACACGGACGTTTTTGCAGATACTATAATTTTGTACAGGACTTTTTCAGACCTTATAATTATACCCTGACCGGTATGGGCACAAATCCCAACAGACTTGTAAACAACAATATACCTATTGAAAACGGCAGATATAAAATGCTGTTTCATCATCTTTCATCTTTTTCAAAGTATGCATGTCTGCCCATGTATTTTCACCGCTATCCGCAGTTCGGTATGTTTTCGAGTGCTTCTCAGGTTCAGCTTGATGTTACAAAGGAAAAACTTCCGCAGACAATCAATACATTAAATCAGCTTGAACCCATAAAAGCCCTGCTGTTCAATAATTCCGTTCTGCTGAATGAAAATGAAGACCTTCTATGCTGCCGTGATATGCTCTGGGAAAACAGTACTCACGGCATAAATCATCATAACGTAGGAATGTACGACTGTGAAATAAAAACGGTTGACGATATACTGAATTATATCTCCACGACATCTGTTTACTGTGTTGAACGTGACGGAAAATATCTGAACTTCAAGCCCGTAAATGTCCTTGAATATTTCAACATTGATACCCTTACAGGAGAATATATTGAAAACGGTATAGTACGTTCTATGGAGTTTCATCCGCAGCCTGATGATATTTCCTATCTACGCACATTCAAGTTCGAGGACCTGACATACAGAGGTACTATAGAATTCCGCAGCTCATGCTGTCAGCCTATCAGTGATGTTATGACAGTCGCCGCTTTTCATCTCGGACTTCTCAATAAAACAGCAGAGCTCGATGAACTTATAAAAAATGATACCTCACTTTACAATAACGGCTATAATGCAGCCGAGCTTCGCCGTCAGCTTGTCTGTCGTGAGCTGCCTGCCTATATAAATCAGGATGGCTTATATGACCTTTCAAAGAAAATTCTCGACCTGTGCAAAGAGGGACTTTGTGAACGTGGTTTCGGTGAGGAAATATATCTCAGACCGCTTTATGAGCGTGTCGAAAAACGTACAAATCCCGCACGTTCAATGCTTGACAGGCTGAAAAACGGTGAAAGCATAAACGAAATAATAAAGGATTACGGCAAAGTTCAGAATATGTCCTGAAAGGAAGAAAATAATGAATATTTCTGATTTACAAAAAGAGATAATTCGTCTAAAAAAAGAAAAAGACATCTGTATTTTAGCACACAGCTATCAGGCAAAGGAAATACTTGAAGTTGCCGATTTCACAGGCGATTCCTACAAACTGAGCGTTGATGCATCAAAAGCACAAAACAGCACTATCATAATGAGCGGTGTGAGATTTATGGCTGAAACCTGTAAGATACTCTCACCAGAAAAGCATGTTTTTCTGCCCAATCCCGATGCAGGCTGTGCAATGGCTGACCAGATGGATAAAATGCTTATCAGTCATGTAAAGGAGAAATTCCCCGATCATACAGTCGTTGCCTACATCAATACAACAGCCGAGCTTAAAACTATCTGTGATGTCTGCGTGACTTCTTCATCTGCTGTTGAAATATGCAAAAAAATAGACAATGACAAGATACTCTTTATCCCTGACTGTAATTTAGGTGCTTATGTTGCCGCACAGATACCCGAAAAGACATTCAAGCTTCTTTCGGGCGGCTGTCCGATACACGCCTGTATCAGTACCGATGATGTAAAAAAAGCAAAGAACCTTCATCCCGATGCACTTCTGCTTGTACATCCCGAATGCAAGCCTGATGTTTGTGCTATGGCGGATTATATCGGCTCTACTTCGGGTATCATGGACTATGCAGTAAAATCACCCCACAAAGAGTTTATCATAGGAACAGAAATAAGCATTCAGGAGCATTTGCAGTACCGCTGTCCCGACAAGAATTTTTATTATCTCTCAAAAAAGCTTATCTGCCCCAATATGAAATCCACGACGCTTGTTGACCTTTACAACTGCGTTGCCGGAAAGGGCGGCGAGGAAATCATTCTTGATACCGATACAATATCACAGGCAAGAAAATGTATTGACGAGATGATAAGGCTCGGAAAAACCTGAGGAGGTATGTTTATGTCAGAAAATATTCAGTCCAAAATCTCAGCGATAACCGAAATGCTTATGGACGATTACAGTAAAGGCAGAGTAATAGACGAGATCAAGACCTTTGACTATCCAAATAAAAAAGTTATCATTGACATTCTTGAAAAGCTTAAAATGGTAATATATCCCGGTTATTACCGCAACAGCAATTACAGGACATATACAGTCAGAAACAACATATCCATAATTCTTGAGGACATCATCTATAACCTCATAAAGCAGATATCCATTGTACTGAAATACGTTCCGGCATACAGAGAAGCAGACACTGCTGTAATAAATGAATCATCCGAAAGGATAACATTTGCTTTTCTTGAGAAGATACCGAAAATACGTGAATACATAGAAACCGACATTGACGCAGCATATGACGGTGATCCTGCCGCTTATAACAAGGACGAAATAATATGCAGTTATCCGGGATTGTTTGCCATATTTACGAACAGGATAGCACATGAATTATTCCTTTTAGGAGTGCCGCTTATACCGAGAATAATGACGGAACACGCACACAGTCTGACGGGTATAGACATACACCCCGGAACAACTATAGGAAAGTATTTCTTTATAGATCACGGAACAGGTATAGTCATAGGCGAAACTACAGAAATAGGCGATAATGTCAAGATATATCAGGGCGTTACACTCGGTGCACTTTCAACAAGAGGCGGACAGAATCTCAGAGGAAAGAAAAGACACCCGACTATCTGCGATAACGTCACAATATATTCAGGTGCGTCAATTCTTGGCGGAGAAACAGTTGTCGGAAAGGGCGTTGTTGTGGGCGGCAATGCGTTTATCACTACATCTATTCCAGAAGGTGCAAAAGTCAGCGTAAAAAGTCAGGAGCTGACCTACAATTACAGCTCATCAAAACCCGTAGAACGAAAGGAAATAGAGCTTGACGAAGCATGGTTCTACATGATATAAAAATTCAAAAAAATTCAGGTAACGGCTGAAATTTGCCAAATCGAGTAGGGCGGAAATTCTCCGCCCTCTCAGTCGAGTAGCCAAGCGGGGTTTCACCGCAAGGCTCTCACAGAACCGTGCGTGA
>JBGVAQ010000390.1:0-1955 GCA_045224775.1 Acutalibacteraceae bacterium
AATTTGTCAGTGTAATAGGCTCCAGCGGATGCGGCAAAAGCACACTTCTTAGTATCCTTGAGGGTATAAACAGTCCAACAGAGGGCGAGATACTTATAAACGGTGAGCCTGTTACCGGAACCGGAACTGACAGGGGAGTAGTGTTCCAGCATTATTCACTGTTTCCGTGGATGACTGCAAGAAAGAATGTTGCTTTCGGTATCAGGCAGGTCAATAAAACGGTAAGCAGATCGGAGAGGTATCAGCTTGCGGATGAATTTCTTGAAAAGGTCGGACTCGGACAGTTCAAGAATAAATATCCCTCACAGCTTTCCGGTGGAATGCAGCAGCGTGTCGCTATTGCAAGGGCACTTGCAATGGATACGGATATACTTCTTATGGATGAGCCTTTTGGTGCTATTGATGCAAAAAACCGTACTATATTACAGGAATTGCTGCTGGAGCTCTGGGAGGGCGACGGCAGCAAGGAAAGAAAAACGGTTGTGTTTGTCACACATGATATTGACGAGGCAATACTGCTTTCGGATAAGATCGTGATGATGACAGCAAATCCCGGACGTGTTTACCGTGAAATAAAAGTTCCCTTTGACCGTCCGAGGAACCGCACTCAGCTTGTACAGACAAAGGGATACAATAAATTCAGAAATGAGCTTCTTGCAATGTTCTACAGCGACATTGTAAGCAAAATAGGCGGAGAGGAGGTAGTTCTGTAATGAATATACAGACACAGGCATTTAATAAAAGCGAAAAAGCCGAAAAGACGGAATCAAAGCTCAGGGCGGAGTTTTTACGCCGATATTTAAGAGCAGTACATGCACTGTTTGCAGTACTTCTTCTTATACAGTTCCTGCCTGATCAGCTCCAGACAGAAACCTATGCTTCATACGTTATATGGTTTGCTGTCATAGTCGAAGCAATTACACTTGTATTTTCGGCTTTTATCAAAAAGCCGGCAAGCCTGAACCTCTTTGTTGATATCGTATCATTTATATACGGACTGCTTATCGCATGGACACTGGCAACGGCAAAATTCAATATTCTTAAAGCGTCATTATTCCCGCCGCCCGGAAAGGTTTTCTGGCAGGCGATAGGTGACTATGACAAGATATTTACAAATATACAAAGCTCTGTCGGAATTATTCTGCAAGGCTATCTGCTTGCAATAGCAGTTGCTGTTCCGCTCGGTCTTTTCCTCGGCTGGAGTGCAAGACTTGGAAGTGCGGCAACATACATATCAAAATTTCTCGGTGCTATACCGCCGATAGTATATATACCTTACGGTATCGCACTCCTGCCGACATTCCGCAGTGTATCAATATTTGTTATCTTTCTTGCAACATTCTGGCCTGTACTCGGCGGAACAATGAGCGGTGTTATGAATGTGGAAAAAAAGACGATAGATTCCGCAAAGGTTCTCAATGTCGGTAAATTCACAATGCTGTTTTCGATAATACTTCCGGCTTCATTACAGCAGATATTCATCGGATGCAATCAGGGACTTACGGTTTCATTCGTACTGCTGACCTCAGCCGAGATGATCGGCGCACAAAGCGGTCTTGGTTATTATATCAAGAATTATTCCGATTTCGGAGATTATACAAGAACGATAGTCGGACTTATTGTTGTAGGAATAGTTATTGTTGCAATATCCTTTGTTTTCAACAGAATACAGAAGTTTTTGCTTCGCTGGAAGGTATGACGGGAGGAAAATGTTTTGAAAGAAATATTATGGCACGGCAGAGGCGGACAGGGCGCATTTACTGCCGCAAGACTTTTAGGAGAAGCGTATTCTCTCAAAGAAAACACATTCGTTCTTGCATTTCCCTCATTCGGCCCTGAGCGAAGGGGCGCACCTATCAGGGCATTTACAAAGCTTGATACAAAGCCAATAGGCAACAGGAGCGAGGTCAGCAAGGCAGATTACAGCATTTTTCTTGACGATACTCTTTTCACAC
>JBGVAQ010000391.1:0-7242 GCA_045224775.1 Acutalibacteraceae bacterium
AGTCATATTGTCGTGAAGCTCTATTGCTGCAATTATGTAGCTTGTAAGCTCCTCCTCGTGCGATATCGGAACACAGCCAAAAGATACAATATTATTTATACCGAACAATGAGGTTATGAACGAATAATCGTAAAACTCACGGTCATATCTCGAAACAACAAACTCTTTTTTATGCTTTGTGAAATAAGCTGTTATCTCTTTGAGTGCCTGATCGGACACTTTTATATTTCCGCCGTCAAATCTTATTACAGGCTTTTTGTCGACTATCTCAACATAAAGTATGCTGTCGATATTATAGTTGTTCTGGAGAGTTGCCATTGAATTTTCGATTATTTCCTCAGCAGAATAGTTTTCTTTATTTATAAGCTCCTGCCATGCTACAAGGAAATCAACACCCTTTGTTTTATCCGCAAGCATCATTTCCATTTCGCCAAGACGTGCAAGCTCTTCTATCTTATATTTATCCGCACCTGTAAGAGGAAGCTCTGTATGTTTGGTTATAAGGGATTTTCTGTGAAGTTTCGCAAAAAGAATTTCTTCCTTATGCTTATAGCCGTGACTGTTACAGAACTCCATACATTCTTCAAGTATATCAACAGCCTTTTCATGCATATTCTGATAATCATAAAGGTCTGCCTGTTCAACAGCAAAAAGCTCATATACAAAGAACTGCAGTCCTGCGGAACGCATCATGTGATATTTTGCTTTATCAAAGCATTTCTGAGCAGTTTCCAGACTATCCGATTTTTCAAGAAGTCCCTTGACAAAATAGTAGAAGAACATATCGTCATCCCAGAGGAAATAACTCGGTTCTCCTGTCGGATGAATGATATGATGAAGAACTCTCTGCATCTTGTTAAGATAGAAGTGTGCATTATAGTCTATTCCCATTTTATAGCTGCAATATGCAAGCATACCATATACCTTTGACATATTACAGATATTCATACGGTTCTTCTTTATTGCTTTGAGAAGTTTTATACAAAGAACAAGATTGTTAAAAGCTGTTTCAAAATTATCTGCAAGAATTGCATTGGTTGCCATATTGTAAAGTGTTTCGGCAACTAAATAATACTGCTTTTTGCTGTGGAAAATACTGAGCGCCTTATTGAAATAATCGTTTGCAAGCGTGAACTGCTCACTTACGATACGGTTGAATCCGAGACCATTGTATATATTTGCTTCTTCAACAGGGTTATTCTGTCTTTCGATTATTTCCAGACATCGCTTGTAATAATAATCTACAAATCCGAAAAGTCCGTAACCCTGAGCCATGAATACATTTTTTCTCCACGCAGCTATCATAAGTCTTTCATTATTCAGCTTTACTGTAAGATCCATAGCTTTTTTGAAATACTTTGTTTCCTCAAGAGTCTGGCTGTCACTGGTATAGTTTTCCTTTTCATTTCCGCAGCCGAAGAACATTATATGTGCAAGATGATTGTAATATTTATATTCTATTGCTTTTTTTGCAAAGTTATCCATTTCCTCGCCTTCAAATTTTCTGTCACAGCAATATGTGTTGTTCCAGCTGTTGAGAGAATAGATATAGTACAAAAGCTGTGAGCGGAAGATATATTCATCCGAGCCCATTTTCTTTGCTATCTTTGAACACTTATCACCGTTTTTCTTTGCAAGGCTTCTCTGTCCCTCAAAGCTTTCGCAAAGTGCAAGAAGGTAATAATACTGAAAAGCAAATCTCATATTAGGATGTCTTGTGTTTACATTTTTGAGTTTTTCACACATTATAAGTGCATATGTTATATTACATTCATAGAGTGAAGCGGTTGCATAAAGCACATAAAATTTAGCCTTGTTTTTAGCACTTATATTGACCTTTTCGGTATTTATCTTATTATACAATATCTTCAGATAATACACAGCCTGTTTTATTGCAACAGTCTGTATCATATTGTTTATAAGAACAATGTAATCATTAAAGCTGTTCATAACAGGATCGAAGCTTTCCGAGCGGTTCTTATCCGTCTGAACATCCTGAACATTCCAATCGAGCATATAGTTGAATTCTTCTACTTTTCTGACAAGAAGCAACCACTGATCCTGAGTATATGGAGAAACAACGTATGCCTCGTTGTAATTTGCAAGCAAAGAAATATTTTCATAGGTTTTACTTATAAATTCAGTAAGGAAATTGATAGTTGAATTTTCTGCAAGATGGAGTCTGTTAAGAACAAAGAAAAGAGTATGTTCCTTCGAGATATACGAAAACAGATTCGTAAGAGAATCGGCAAGTCGTTTACGCTCATAGCCTACTTCTACAACTATTATATCTTCATTTCTTTTACACTCACCTGTCAATATGTACGACTCTATTGCTGAACGGCTGAGATAATAAACATCAGCTTTTTCAAGGAATTCATTTACCGGTACATCGGAATAAAACTTGAAATAAAGCTGCTTTATCCAGCCCAGAAACGGCTCATAAGCCTCCTGCATTTTTGATGCGTTGAATTCATGATAAAGAAGTTCTATGTCGCTGCTGCTTTCTGAAACTGCCGTTTGAATATCATCTATCGGAACATTAAGTGTATTGTAATGTTTGACGAATAATATACTGCTGTGTTTCTGCTCTAAGCCGTGAATTATAGAATCCACTATTTTTTTAGTATAAAGCTTAGAATACGACTCCATAAAAAATTACCCCCTGATATTCAAATATATACTTTATTAATATTAACATAGTTAACATGTATTATTAATTACCAAATTGTTAATTTTATTTGTACTATTTTTTAACGGTCACAAAAAACAAGCGAAAGTAAAAGGCACACACAGATATTCTGAAAAAATATCCCGTGTATGCCTTTAATTATTAATTATTAATTGAATCACATAAGTCCTGCTTTACGGAGATTTTCAAGATGATCATCCATAGTCTTAGCATAGTAAGCAACAGCAGGTTCTTCGTCAGTAGCAACCTTATGACAGAAGTAATAATAATCTGTAGCTTCGGGTGAAAGTGCTGCCTGTATAGCCTCCATACCCGGATTGCATATAGGTCCTGCCGGCAGACCGTCATATTCATAGGTGCTGTATTTGCTCTTGTAGTTGCTTCTTATAGAAGATGGAACATCACTCAGACTTGCATAAGGATAATATTTTGTAGAGTCAAGCTGGAGATATGCAAGTCCCTGCTCACCGTTCTTATTAACACCGCCTGTTTTAATGGTATCAAGACGGTTATGAAGTATTGATGATACCATATACATATCTTCGGTATTTGCAGCCTCCGCCTGAATAAGTGAAGCAAGCGTGAGTACTTCCTCCATTGTCATTCCCGACTTTTCGGCTCTCTCGGCTATTGTTACTTTCTTTTCAAAGCCATCGGTTCTCGACTTGGTAGCATATACTTTTCTTCTGTAGTTTGCAAGGAACTTTCTTATAACGTCATCTACATCCTCATCAATAAAGAAGTCATACGTATCAGGGAAAAGATATCCTTCAAGCTTGTAATAACGGTCGGATGAATTCTTGATATTCTTTATGAATTCATAGTCATCAAAGTCATTTGAATTGCACTTTTCAAGAAATTCCTCTGCACTGCATACCTTACCGTTTTCAAGCTTTTTGGCAAACTGTTCAACAGTAAGACCTTCCTGAAACTGCAGTGTAACAACATCTATTCTGTTCATATCAGACTGCATGTAGTTGATAAGTGCCTGATAGTCCTTGTTTGTATCTACGTCAAACGTACCCTGAGTAAAGCCTGATGTAGCCTTTGTAAGTGTTGCAAAAAGCTTGAATGACCATTTTGTATTGATAACGTGATTCTGATAAAGTATATCGGTAATCTTGTCTATATCGGCATTTGCCGGAACGGTTATAGTAGCCTTTCCTTCTTCTCTGCCGACACCGAGAACGTCATTTACTCCGACCATAAGAAACTCGCCTATCATTATCGAAACAAAGAGTATCATAGTTATCCAGACAACCCTGAATATTATACGGTTCTTCTTTGCTTTTCTTTTAGCACGTTTTTTATCCGTTCTTTTTGCCTTGCGGAGACTTTTCTTATCAATATTTTTTATTTCATTACCCTTTTCGGGCGGACCGCTGTAGCTGTTAAGCTCGCTGTCATCATTATCATTTGATTCACCGCTTGTAATATCCTGAAATTCAGACGGCACAGCATTATTATTTGCCTGAGCAGACGGAGCTGTATCGTCTCCCTGCACTGTATTACTGCTTATTTCCTTTTCTTCGGGAGTTATTGCATCTCCGAAATTTATTTTAAAATTAGCGACTTTTTCCTGTCTTTTTCTTTCAAGCTCTTCACTCATCGGAGAAAGACCTCCTTTATTTTATGGGGTTTTTTATCTTGCGAAAATATCTTTCTGTCACAAGGATATCTACAGTTTCATCATACTTGCCGTTGGGCAGCTTCCACTTCACACAATTACTGTAGCACAGCCCAACTTTAGTTCCGTTATATCCCGAAAGGAATCTGTCATAATAGCCCTTTCCGTAGCCAAGACGGTAGCCTCTTATGTCAAAGGACATTCCCGGTACAATACATACGCTGTTGTCAAAATTTTCTGTCCTGCGGCATATATCAGTTTTTGGTTCAAGAACGCCGAACGTGCTTTTTTCAAGACAGTCAAGTCCTGTTATGAAATAAAATTCCATATTTCTTGTTCCTGCGATACATTTCGGTACTGCAACCTGTTTTCCGTCGGAAAGTGCTTTTTCTATAAGCTTTATAGTATCTACTTCAATATCCTTTGAAACATATGTAAGTATGAGCGAAGAATCACGGTACTGATATAGAGATATCAGCCGTTTGAATATTTCCTTGTCATACTGTTTTTTCTGCTTTTCAGAAAAGGAAGCTCTCAGATTTTTGCATTCATTCCTGAGACGTTCCTTTTCATGTTTAAGATTCATCATCGGCACTGAATAGCTCCTCTTATCTTTTCGGACAGTTCCTCACCCTTGAGATATGCGAGTATTTCAAGACCGAAATCAACTGAAACGCCCATTCCCTTTGCTGTTATGATATTACCGTCACGACAGACATAATCATCACATTCTATATATCCTTCAAGCTCGCTCTCAAATGACGGGAAGCATACAGCCTTTTTACCTTTGAGAAGTCCTGAATGTCCGAGTATTGACGGTGCGGCGCATATTGCCGAAACGAGAAGTCCTTTTTCCGCACAGTATCTGACTGCGTTTATAACAGTCGGACATTTTTCAAGATTGAGTGTTCCCGGCATACCTCCCGGAAGTATAACACCCTCTGTTCCGTCAAAATCAGAAAGCTCACTGTCTGCGATATCTGCTGTAACTGTTATATTGTGTGAGCTTGTTACAGTTCTGCCGCCGACACCGACTGTAACAACATTCACTTTGCCTCTGCGAAGAATATCGACAGGTGTGAGAGCCTCTATCTCTTCAAAACCGTCTGCAAGAAAAACATATACCATTGTTATTTCCTCCTGTCATAAATTATCTTGAAAATATAAACACGAATACATAATTTCCGATAGTACTATTAAAACTCAATTTATCAATAATGTCAACCGTTAATTTTAACATTAGGGAAAAAATCCATCATCTGATTTATCACCGAGCAATATATTGGTCTTTCTCACAACAAATGACACTCCGCATATTATCAGCAATACACCCACGAACAAAAGTGCATACGGAGAATTTGACACATCATCACTGCCGCTTTCATCTGATACAACAGCAAGCTTTTTTTCAGATACATCTGAGGAATCCTCAGGTTCTTCAATACTCGGCTCTTTATATTCGCTTAATCTTTCCACTTCAAATTCCTGCTTGTAATCAATAGCCGAATTATTCAGTCCTATGATAAATCTTTTGTTTTCAAACTCATAGTCTTTATCGTCAAAGCTTATGTTTACAATATAGAAGTCCGGTTTAAGACCGCTGAACAAAGCCTTGCCTTCCCTGTCGGTTACTTTCTTTTTACCGTCCACCTCTACCGTAATGCCATAGGCAGGGCGGCCTTCTTTATCCTTGAATACAAATTCTGCCGTACCGTAGGCTATAGTATCAGCAGTCTTTGCCTCTGAGTGATTATAGGCATTATCAACAGCCTTATATGCTATTTTGAGTGATGATGAGCCGTTTGCCCATGTGTCCGTCCTGTATTTAAGACGCACGAGTTTTGCATTCAGTTCGGTTATATCATAACGGAATACCGCCGTACCGTCCGAAAGCTCTCTCTTTCCCGTAAATTCATACGCATTGCCTGAAAGATAATTTGCGGCTATCAGTTCGGTAAGCCTGTCAACATACGAATAATTCCTGACACTGCTGTTATATGCCGTTGCATAAAATATAAAATCCTGTATGCCGGAGCTATCCTTGGCACTCAGATCAAGATATACTCTGTTGTTTTCCGTATATGTCTTTGCCGAAACAGATGTCGGCGGCTGACTTTCCACAACAAATGTAAATTCTTTTTTGAATGGTGCTGACAATTTTCCGTCAGGCTTCATTGTTTTTGCTGTTACAGTATATTTATATGTTCCGTCAGTTATTTTTGAAAAGAACTTTTCAAGCTCAAAGCTGTGTGCTGTCAGCTTTTCATACGGACGTATATCCTTACTCCTGTATGCACTCAGCATACCGAAATTATACGCAAAAAGCTCTTTGCCGCTTTTATCACTTACAGAAACAGTCAGGTCATAAACATCACGAAGGAAATTTATATCGGGAAGTATAAAAGAGCTTCCGTATGAATCATTCTCTGTATAATTTCTTACAGCCTCCCTTGAAAACATGATGACATCATTATGCTTTATCAGATCACAGCTCCGGTAATTCACACCGTTTTCCGCAACAGCACAAAGTACGTTTTCAAGTCCGCTGACACTCGTTTTGAAATCATATATCATATTGTCAAACGGATCTATTTTTGCTGATTCACCGTAAAAACACATGAACGGAATGCTCAGACTTCTTCCGTTTTCTTTATCCATGACAAAAACAAATCCATCAATATAAAATCCGTTTTCAAATACATTCATTATACTGTCGGCTTCATTCTTGTCAAGCTTTATTTTAAGCTTTATCTGCCTGCTTTCTCCTGCATCAACATTTACATTTCCTACTGCATTGCCATCAAGTATGAACTGTACCTTTGTGTTGTTGCCGAATGAACCCGGCTTTAATGTATTCAGTATTTTACCGTCATCATCAGTCTTTACCCTGTCATTCTGCATGACGTATGAAAGCTGATATTTT
>JBGVAQ010000392.1:0-4285 GCA_045224775.1 Acutalibacteraceae bacterium
ATCATGCATTATCCCCTGTCTGTACAGACCTGCTTTAAAGCAAAGCTCCATAACAAGCATCTTATGATGATTGATAGTTTTCAAATGTTCAAGCCATTTCATTGATTTCTCTCCATATTTTTACTTATTTTAACCATTATACCACAATAGTTACAAAAATGGAATAGCTGTGCAAATTTATTTTCAAAAATATTGACAAATATATTCTTAAAGTAGTATTATTTTTATGCAAGGAGATGATTTTATATGATACTTAACGGTGCAGACATTCCGGTTGATTATGAAAAGTATGCAACACCGCCAGAATATCTTAAATTCAGAACCGATTTTACAGATGAAGAACTGAAAATACTGAAACAAAGACACGCCGCCAATATGTTCGGAAGCTTTTTGGTTTCATGCATTTTCCTTGCAGTAAGCGGATTTGCAGGATATTACCTTATAAGCCTGACAAAAAATTCATCGGACAATACCACAAAAATTATCCTGACAACATTCGGAGCAGTAATTATAGCAGCTGCACTTATAAATGCAATAAGAACATTATTCGTACATTCAAAAAAGAATTTCGGTGTCTGCGATAACGGTATTCTTATAGAGGCTTTTCAGGCACGTTATCATACCGCAGGGGCAAGAAACAGCACACATGAATTTTGTGTGAGTGCATGGTTCCCATATACAGGTCAGTATTGCCCGAAATTAAAATACGGCGATATTAAATCCTGGAAATTCAACGACCTTCAGAGTGGTGATAATGTCAAGGTCTATAGAATAAACAGATATGAGGTATTCGCTCTTTGCAGTCCTCAACAACAGCAATACCCGCAGAACTATCCTCAGAATTACTATTGATATATGCCCGTACATTGACTTGTACGGGTTTTTTCATCATTTTTCAAAATCATTGAAAATAATCATTGACTTTTTGCAAACTTTAAGTTATAATAATTAAGCTGTCAGTAACGAGGTGTAACTCAGTTTGGTAGAGTGCTTGGTTTGGGACCAAGATGCCGCAGGTTCGAGTCCTGTCACCTCGATACAGGTTTTCAGGCATGGCTTTAAGCTGTGCCTGTTTTTTTATTTTTCTTCTTGATAATACCGCTTACGCCTGATATAATAATATCAAAACTATGAAAAGAGGTCATTTGCAATGTTTGATGCTGTAAAGGTAAAGAATGAATGCGTTGAATGGATAAGGAATTTTTTTGAAAAAAACGGTAAGGACTGTAATGCCGTTGTGGGTATATCAGGCGGAAAGGACAGCTCTATAGTAGCCGCTCTTTGTGTTGAGGCTCTCGGAAAGAATAGAGTTATCGGTGTACTGATGCCCTGCGGTGAACAACATGACATTGATATGGCAAAGCTTCTTGTTGATACGCTCGGCATAAAACACTATATCGTAAATATCAAGGATGCTGTTGACGGAATTATCAAAAATATACCGTTTGAACTCCAGACACAAAGCCTTACAAATCTTCCGCCAAGAATACGCATGTCAACACTTTATGCTGTATCTCAGAGCAATAACGGACGTGTGGCAAATACATGCAATCTCTCTGAGGACTGGGTTGGCTATTCAACACGCTACGGCGATGCGGCAGGCGATTTCAGCCCCTGCTCACACCTTACAGTAAACGAAATGAAACAGATAGGACGTGTACTCGGTCTGCCTGATGTACTTGTCGATAAAGTGCCGATAGACGGTCTTTGCGGCAAAACCGATGAGGATAATCTCGGATTTACTTATGCCGAGCTTGACAAATATATCCGTGAGGGCATAATCGAGGACGAAAATAAAAAGAAAAGAATAGATACTCTACATGAAAGAAATCTGTTCAAGCTTGAGCTTATGCCTTCATTCAAACCTGAGTTATGATAATTGTACGCCCTGTATTAAAATTTTGATACAGGGTGTTTTTATACACATTATTTTACATAAAATAAACATAGAACATTTGTCTATTTTTCTACAATTATGAAAAATTGATTGAAAATAAAAAAAAACTGTGATACAATAGATAATCAGGGAAAAAACGCAGAAAATAATATATAATTTCAACAAAAAGATTTTGCGTCAAAAAAAGGAGCATTCAAAATGACAATGTTAAAAAAGAAAAAAGGTTCGGTTCTCAGAAATGTGATTTTCATAAGCTCGTTTGCTTTGATAATAGCAGGTGTTTTTGTAATGCTCTGCCCTGTATTGTTCAGAAGTCATGACGCAACAGCAAATCAAGACAATTCATCGTCAGAGGCTTCCGAAGAAAAAAAACAGCCCGAAGTTCCTTCTGCTCTTATACCGCTTGAAAATATAAAAATTGATCTCAAATTCGGAAAGAAAACAGAAACTATAAAGTTTGACAAAGTTAAGGACTGGGTAGAAGAAAATCCTGACCATTCGGGCTATAAGGTAGATGAAAAAAGCATAAGGGCATATACCGATATGCTCAACGATAAATATTCAAACTATAAGTTTTCGGTTGAATTCATGGATCACAGCGGTGAAACTTTGGATATTGAAAATAAATCGACAGGCTGGATATTTGATCCCGAATATGCCGCTAAAAAAATCAAGGGCTATATTGAAAACAATGAATCCGTTACTGTTGACCTTACCGACAGAAGCAAGGAAAGCAGAAAATGGTGGATGCGTATAGCCAGTGAGTATGACAATGTTTTATCAAAGGATGTAAAAACCTATATAGAAGTAAGTATAGATAATCAGTATGTGTGGGCATACAAAGACGGAGAAGTAGTTCTTGAATCACCTATAGTTACAGGTAATCCGAATACAGGACATGATACTCCTAAAGGCTTCTATCTCCTCGGAAACAAAAACGAACATGCTACACTTTATGGTCCCGGATATGAAACAGAAGTCGCTTACTGGATCACCATAGTTGATGATATCGGCTTCCACGATGCAACATGGCAGTACTCTTTCGGCGGTGACGTTTACCTTTACAACGGCTCTCACGGCTGTGTAAACCTTCCGCTTGACTTCGCCGAACAACTCTATGAATATGCCGAACCTGATATTCCCGTATTTATATATTGATAATCAAAACGCTCTGCCGGATGCACAGAGCGTTTTATATTTTCGTAAATTTTTTTGTTTTTAGTTTATTTCGTATGTTTTTGTTTTTTTTGAAATGGAATTATTATGTAAATATAACATTGTTTTTTAAAAAGAAATATGTTATTATTATTCAGACAAGCGATTTGTCACTATATAATATTATTTTTGTTACTAAGGAGAGTTTAAAATGAGTATGAGATCAGAAATTAAAAAACTTTTGGTAGTCGCTCTTTGTGCTTCTTTATTTACATGTTTCGCTGTAGGATGCGGCGGCTCAAAAGACAACAAGGATTCTTCTAAGGCTTCAACAACAAGCAGTGCTGTTTCTAAGGATGAAAGCAAGACTGAGAGCAAGGCTGAGGAATCAAGCAAGACTGAGAGCAAGGCTGAAGAGTCAAGCAAGACCGAGAGCAAGGCTGAGGAGTCAAGCAAGACTGAGGAGAGCAAGGCTGAAGAGTCAAGCAAGACTGAGGAAAGCAAAGCTGAGGAGTCAAGCAAGACTGAGGAAAGTCAGGGTGAGACACCTGCTCCCGAGCAGCTTACTATTGCTAATCTCGTAGGTCTTACAGAAGATAAGATCGACGAAGCTTTTGCAGGTCAGACAGAGGATCAGCAGCTTGAGCTGGTTTATGTTTCATTCAAGGATAACACAGCACTTGTAATGATCGGCGATCCATCAGCTGAGCAGCCTTCAAACGTTATCTACGGCGCACATACTGTTGAAAACGTTGTTCAGACAGAAGCCGGTGTTTCAGGCGAAGTGACTATAACTGATGCTGCAGGTAAAGCATATAAGGCAAATGTTTCAAACACAGCTGACGGTGCTTTCTCATTTACACTCGCAGAAGACAATATAGCATTCAGCGGTGTTAAGGTTGACAATGCAAACGCTCTTAAGGCTGTAACAACGGCTGTTGAGAGTCTGTATGCTGCAAATAACCCTGCAGAAGAACCCGTTGAGGAAGATCCTGCTGCTGAAGGTGAAGAAGACGCTGAGGGTGAAGGCGAAGAGGCTGTAGAGGAATAATTTCTTCATCTGATACTTCGCTTATATAATCCAATAATAATTAATGCACGGTCGCTCACACATATGAGTAACCGTGCATTTTTATTTTCTATTTTAAATCGAGTAGGGCGGAAATTCTCCGCCCTCTCAGTCGAGTAGCCAAGCGGGGTTTCACCGCAAGGCTCTCACAGAACCGTGCGTGA
>JBGVAQ010000393.1:0-6757 GCA_045224775.1 Acutalibacteraceae bacterium
TATACTTCACACTTTACAGTGTGTTCTCCTTCCTTAATAACTTGAAGTTAATATTTCGAAATCATTTTTCATCATTTCTGCACATTGTTTTATTTTGCCGGAATTTTTAGTTTCGAGAGCCTCTTTGTAAATTATCATTGTATTTTTCGCATTGACCAAATTGGTTAGAAGTAAACCTTTGTTTTCTTCCCTATCATATGGAGGATTTATAGAAGAAATTGTATTGATATGATTTTCGATCTTTTTTATTACAGAATCAGTATTAACAATCTCTTCATCATACGGAAATGTACTATCAGTTATGTTCTTAGCCATTATCATTCTGGATTGAATAAGTGTCTGCACATCTATGACATGCTCAGAAATTACACTTGAATACTCTAAGTCATTCATACGAGCTTCAGTGGTGTATTTGCTTCCGTCTGTTTGAGCCCATTCGATGCTGCATCCTGACAATACAAGAACTAAACTTATACAGAGCAAAAATATAGTTTTACGCATTTTTATCCCCTCACAAAAAAAGATTCTTCTACTAATATTATGATTGATTTTTTTTATTTTGAATGCAAAAAGAGCCTCGATTTCTCGGGGCTCTGAATGACAGTTATCTTGTGATAATTCTGAAAGGTCCGGTAAGGATATCTGCACTCACATTTAATCCTGTATCTCTTACATGGCCAGTGAGACTATCAAATATCTTAAGGATATTACCTTTATCGTTTATGAATCTTTTTACTTTGGGCAAAATGTCCTGTGTCCATTTGATAAGATTGGGTACCTCCATTATTATTTCTTTTTTATCCTCCTCCAGTTCTTTACCTGACTGTACAAACAGTTTTTTAACAATTATACCTTCTTCGGAATATTGTTCTTCTTCAGAGTGAGCAACAAGCTCTTCAAACTTTATTTTGCCGCTAAGCTTTACGACCTTACCTTCTCCCAAAATGCCGATCATACTCTGATAAGTTTTCGGAAATACTAAACATTCAACAGTTCCACTTTGGTCGATAAGATTAAAAATTGCCATTTCCTCTTTGGATTGTCTGATTATCATAACTTTATAATCAGTAATTATACCTGCAATTTCTTTATTAAAGCCAGGATCAACATCGTTAATTCTTGTTATTTTTGAAGTTGCAGTAGTATACATGTCTAAAGGATGTCCGCTGACGTAAAACCCTATCAATTCACGTTCCCGATTAAGCTTTAATAACCTATCTTCTTCATAGAATGAAGGAATTGAAATACCGGCATAATCAGCCATATGGTTTGCCAGAGTTTTCTTTGCTCTTTCAAGACGGGCTTCCTGTTTTGTTTTTTCAGCTGCGGTTCGAGAACTACCTATTAACCTATTTATTTCGGCTATATCGGTTTCTTTTTTATTGATTTTCTTTATGCAGTCCAATAGAACAGGAAGTACTGCCTTTAAAGCATTTCGATTTTTATTCCAAAGATCACATGCTCCGGTATCTATTAATGCTTCAAAAACATTAATCTTTAATCCAGCTCTTTTTACAAAACTTTTAAAGTCTATAAAATAACCGTTTTCACTTCTTTCTGCAATAAGATCATCTGCTGAATTAGCAACACCTTTAATAGCTGAAAACCCAAATAGGATGACTTTATCTCTTCCGGAAAAATCTTTTTCACTCTTATTAACGTCAGGTGGCAAAACCTTTATTCCTATACTGTGACACTCATCTATAAGCATCCCTAATTTATCGTTGGGGGTATGCTTTATGACTGCAACCATATATTCTGTAGGATAATGGTATTTGAGCCATGCGGTATAGTATGATAGAATACCATAACAAGCAGCATGAGAGCGGTTAAAGGCATAAGCAGCAAAATCAGAGATCTGATCATACAGTTGATTTGCTATATCTGCCGGGATTCCTCTTCGAACACATCCATCTATCAGAACATTTCCTTTTTCGTCTGTTTTACCATTGACAAAGTAATCTCTATGTTCTTCCATAACGGCTGTTTTCTTTTTTGACATGGCTCTTCTGACTATATCAGCTTGACCAAGAGTATATCCGGCAAGTTCTCTGAATATTTCCTGAACCTGCTCTTGATAAATTATTGCTGAATATGTGCCTTTAAGAATAGGTTCCAACTCCGGAGTAAGATATTTTGCTTTCTGTTCCATTGTTTTTACTTTTATTATATTATCCAGAAACTGCATCGGACCGGGACGATAAGCTGCAACAAGGAGAATAACATCATCTATACTTGTTGGACGGAATCTCCTTAGCATATCTTTCATACCGGGTGATTCAAATTGGAAAACACAATTCGTCCTGCCTTTTGAGAAGATATTATCAAATACTTCTCTATCATCCAGCGAAATTTTTAAACAGTCAATAGCTTTTCCGGTATTCTTTTTTATCAACCTGAGTGTATCAGTAATAACATCAAGGTTTTTTAACCCCAAAAAGTCCATTTTCAAAGTCTTGAGTTGTCCTTCAGCTTGAACCATATCGCACTGGGCAACCCATTGTTCCTTTTTGGTATTATACATCAGCGGCATATAATCGCTTACGTCATCGTTATCAGATATAATAATGCCAGCAGCATGCATACCAAAACCCGCGATGCTGCCTTCAATCAGGGAAGCCCATTCAATAATAGTGCGGGCATTTTCATCGTCTTGATATTCTTCGAAAAGTTTCTCCTTGACTTTTTTAAGAGGTTGAGGTTTTCCTTTTCCATCATTTAAAAATTCAGGTGTGAGTTTTTTGGCTATTTCGTCACCCTTGCCAAGAAAGGTTTCTTTTGCTCCGGTAACTTTTGTCCCATATATTCTTGCAGCATTTCTTACAGCAGCCTTAGCCCCTTGTGTCATTCTTGTGGAGATAGCGCATACTGCATTTTCTCCATACTTGGATTTTACATACTCAATGGCTTTTGGCCTGATGAAATTTGCAAAATCACAGTCGATATCGGGCATACTGACACGTTCAGGATTCAGGAATCTTTCAAATAAGAGATTGAATCTGATTGGATCGACATCTGTTATTCCTGTCAAATAACAGATCAATGAACCTGCTGCACTGCCTCGACCCGGACCAACTGCCAGACCTACTCCTTCAGGATTGTTCTTTCCCTCTTTACGTGCAAAATCCATATAATCCTGGACTATACACAAATAATCAGCGAATCCCATAGAAGTAATGATACCCATTTCATATTGGTACCGTTTCTCAAGTTCCTCTGTCCATTCGGGATACCTTTTAGAAATACCAGCTCGCGCAAGACGGTTAAGTCTTACAGCAGCATCTTCTCCGTCAATATCGGACTTGTACTTTGGATAATGAGTTGCAGCAGGGATATGTACATCGCACTGTGCTGTTATCATCCCTATACCTGACATAGCTTTTTCTACTATATCCGGTTTTAGAATTTTCAGCAAAGCTTCTCTGAGCTCCTCATCATCTTTAATGTAATATTCCCAGTCATCCGGTCTGAAGTCTTCCCATTTGTTGAAACGAAGACTGCGGTTGATCTGTCTCGCAATCACCTCGTCTTCAGACTTGTACGTATAGTGGGCATCATTCGCAGCCACAACAGGTATTCCCATCTCTTCTGCAATTTCTGCGAGCAAAGGATATACATAGCCTTCCTCTTCAATACCATGATATTGCAGTTCAATATAGAAATTTCCTTTTCCGAAAATACCAACATACTTCTTGGCTTCGTCTTTTGTACGCTTATGCAGTGTATCTTTATCTATGATCTGAGAATCAAGTTCAGATAAGGCTTGCTCAAACTCAGTTCTCTTTTCGTCATCGACCAAATAAGGTGTCAGCCGTTTTTTTGCTTCTGAAACTACATTCTGGTACTGTTTCTTAAGCATTTTATACGTTACCTTATCAGATACAGCCTGATCATATTCTTCAATGATCTTTTTAAGTTTTTCATAATCGGAATCATCAGACTTCATCTTTTCAAATCGACTTCTGATTCCTCTTATGCTTTTTTTAGATATTTCTGTCGCTTGTGCTAAATGCTCTTCCGCTTCCTTGAGTTTCAGTTCAGCTTCATAGAAGTCATTCTGTAGTTTCTCATAACCGCTGTCATGGGCTCTGAGTTCGGATATTTTCTTCTGAATTTTCTGTATTTCATTCGCAACCTTGTCATTGAACAACAATACTCTGGCAAGCACACCTCCTGCACACGCAGATGTCGCGATAACATTGCCGTATCCCTTGCTGCCGGGACCGAAGTACTTCTTCAAAATTTCATCATCCATTCGAGGGAAACCACCCTGAAGTCTTGTGTTTGAAGCTGTAACTGCTTTGCCTATAGCAATCAATCCTTCATAATTTTTCGGAAGCAGTAAAAGATGACATCTTCCGATATTACTGTCATCATCCTCCTTATAGGTTTCTACACCGGGGATCGGTTTGATACCTGCCTTTTCGCATTCAGAGATAAATTCGTAAATGCCGGTCATCACTCCGTGATCCGTCAGTGTAACTGCCGATGCTCCTAATTCTTTGGCACGTTTTACAGCCGCAGCTACAGATTGAAAACCATCTTGCTTCGAATTATCCGTATGTAAATGGATAATTCCATCTTTAATTCTTGTCATTTTTAAACCCTCCATTATTTTAAAATTATCAGCTAATTATATTATGCTTGTTGCGATATCAATTAGATGTACGAATAGCTGATCCTCTGTTAAAAGCGGAATTTATAGAAGAATTATGTACAGCTGAGCATATTCCTGAAGAATCAGTACAGCCATTAAAGTATAATTCAAAATACCCGTTGAGACCATTATTGATAGTGGCATCCTTAGATGGTTTGTTTATTTGGCATCCAAGGGAAGCTGCATAAATTTTATCTTTTGAGTATACCCATACAGGTCTTGACCCCGCATTCCATTTCCCAACAATATTACTATATCTGTTGGCATCATCTTTAGTGGCACATTCTACTGATAAGTGATCTCTGTTGCTTGTAACAATAAACGATATATATGCCCCGGTATTAATATCATTAATAATGATTCGTTTCCCTGTTTGATATTCTCTCTTATTACTTACGCTTGTCCAATTATCCTTATATATTCCCAGATTTGCTGTTTTTATAAATTGTTCTATTTCATCATCAGTAACTGTCTCTTTAACTCGTTCTTGATATATTCCAAGGGTTGCTGAATATGTATATAGGATCTGTCCTTCGTAACTGACCGCAATAATATTTGCTTCTAAAGCCGGGTGAGTAAACGTTTTTAGTATAACAGGATCAGCTTCAGACCCTGGTTGTACAGTTGTTACAGCGTTAGTACAATGAGTATCACTGTATAGAACGGTATCTTCAAGTACCTGCATAACAGTTCCACCTGTTATAAGGGAAATGATAATACCTGCTAAAATCTCAGAATCTAATGATGTTTCTCCTATTTGTTTTTCAATCATCTTATAATTCGATACATATTCAATGTTTTCTCCGTTTTCTCCTGTATTTGTTGTTAATGCTGCTGATATCTTATAGGATCCACCGGGGATATTTGCATTTCTAAGTGTTCCGGTAAAATAGTCTGACTCTCCTATTCTGACTTTTGTAGTGCAAGGTAATGTTACACTTAACACTTTATTTGTTGCTAAATAAAAGGAAAGGTGGATGCCCCCAACATTACCTGTTCCCTTTGCCTTTACCGTTACAGTACCATTGTTATAGGAAATCTTATCAATATAATATGGATAAGAAACATCTACTGCAGCAGCTTCAAAAGGAATTACCATCAATAAAATACAAGCTGATAAAATAATAGATAAAAGTTTTTTCATAAATGTCACCTCTACTATTATTATGATTGATATTCTGAAAATTTCTTTACAGATAATTTGATTTTTCTTTCTTCTCTCGATATAATTAGATCATAAGGAGTTGATAAAATGAAAAAACTAATACCCTTGGCTCTTGTTTTAATAACTGTGATGTTTACCGGATGCAGCAGATCAAATGATGAAGTATCATTGATCGATACTCCTACATCAAAGCCTGCAGTAAGCAGTAATTCGTCTGATTTCAATGCAGATAACAATGAAAGCTCAGATGCTGCCAGTGTATCTAAGCAAGAAGAATCCGTCGATGTTGAACCGTCTTCGACCTATTTGATGGATTATGATGATACTTTATATGATAAAAATGTTATAACTTCTTATAGAGTCAACGAAAAACTCTACAATGCAGGTTATAATACAGTTTCTCCTGATCCAGAAAACCAGACACATTGGATAGGCAATACCGGTCGTGACAGTAAGATCGAGGTCTACTATGAAACCGAAGCATATATTACCAGATATTTCAAATATACGATGGAGATCAGTGATCTTACAGATGATTCAATTGAAAATGGTGTCAATGAAATGCTTGATTTCTTGAACATCATATATCCGGATGCATTTGATAGTGTCGGTAAAGATTCAGTAGTCAGATTCTATAAACAAAAAGGCCGCACGGGAACCGGAGCTACTTTCATTACTGAATACAAACCAAATGATGATGTATGGTTCAAGTTCCTTATGAATCCTGAGAAGAAAACAATTGTCGTTGTCAATTCAAAATATGATTAAAAAAGGGCTGGTGTTAGATCATTTCTACATCGGCTTCAATTTTGGACTCTTTACTCTATTATAGTAGAGTACATTTATATATACTCCTATTTTCTCTTTTTTCTGCATTTAAGGTCGGGGTATTGCGCGTGACCTTCGTTCTCATTAGCAAAAACGGAAAGGAGGCT
>JBGVAQ010000394.1:0-4781 GCA_045224775.1 Acutalibacteraceae bacterium
TCTCAGACAGCTGCTTATGCAGCCGCCTGTAAAGGGATACACTGTAATAGGACTTGATCCGGGTTACAGAACAGGCTGTAAATTAGCTGTTGTAGACGCTACAGGAATGGTTCTTGACACAGCGGTTATATATCCTACACATAGTGAAATTCAGGTTAAAAAGTCCAAGCAGGTACTCAAGGATATGATAAGGAAGTATCATGCACAGGTAATATCCATAGGCAACGGCACTGCAACAAGGGAAACAGAGATGTTTGCGGCTGAATGTATATCAGAGATAGATGAAAAGGTATCATATATGATAGTCAGTGAAGCCGGAGCCTCTGTATATTCAGCATCCAAGCTTGCAGCGGCAGAAATGCCCGATCTTGACCTTACACTCAGAAGTGCGGTATCAATAGCAAGACGATTGCAGGATCCGCTTGCAGAGCTTGTCAAGATAGATCCTAAGTCAATAGGTGTAGGACAGTACCAGCATGACATGCCGCAAAAAAGACTGAGTGAAGCACTTGATGGCGTTGTAGAGGACTGTGTAAACAGTGTAGGCGCAGACCTTAATACAGCCTCGCCGTCACTTCTTGTAAGAGTTGCGGGAGTTACGCCTGCCGTATCAAAGAATATAGTTGCATACAGGGAAGAAAACGGCGCATTCACCTCACGTTCAGAGCTTAAAAAGGTATCAAAGCTCGGACCTAAAGCATTTGAACAGTGTGCAGGATTCCTGAGAGTTCCCGAAAGCAAAAATCCGCTTGATAATACGGCTGTACATCCCGAATCATACGATGCCGCAAAGAAACTTCTTGAACTTTGCGGATATACAATAAATGATATTTCAAACGGAGGACTTTCCGGATTAAGAGAAAGAGCAAATCAGATAGGTCTGAGCAGTCTTGCAGAAAAATCGGGTGTAGGCGTACCTACTCTTAATGATATAATAACAGAGATAACAAAGCCCGGACGTGATCCCCGTGACGAACTTCCGCCGCCGATACTCAGAACAGATGTGCTTGATATAAAGGACTTGAAGCCCGGAATGGAGCTTAAAGGTACAGTCAGGAATGTAATAGACTTTGGTGCATTTATAGATATCGGAGTACATCAGGACGGACTTGTACATATCTCACAGATAAGTCAGAAAAGAATAAAGCATCCCTCGGAGGTATTGAAAGTAGGCGATATAGTAAGCGTCAAGGTACTGAGCATTGATGCCGAAAAGGGAAGGATATCTCTTACGATGAAGTAATAAAGTGTGATAAAGGAAGATGGAAATGAAAAAGTATGATATAGCGCTTTTTGATCTTGACGGTACTCTCAGCGAATCGGGAGAGGGAATACTTGACTGTGTGAAGATGGTATTCAAGGAAACAAACCGACCTTTGCCGGATGAAAAAGGGCTTTCGACATTTATAGGGCCGCCTATGTATGACAGTCTCAGACGCTTCGGCTTTGAACATGAGGAAGCCGAAAAGGGTGTTGAGATATACAAGAGAAATTTCGTTGAACACGGCATATATAAAAACAGAGTATATGACGGTATGATTGGTGTGCTTACCGCACTTAAAGAGAACGGCGTAAAATTGGGTGTTGCAACGACAAAGTACGAGCCTTTTGCACACAGGATAATAAAAATGCTGAAGCTTGACGAAATTTTTGATTTTGTCGGCGGAGCAACAGGAGATACCGAAAGACGTACAAAAGCCAAAGTCATAAGATACACACTTGAAAATCTTGGTGCAGATGAAAACAGTAAGTGTATAATGATAGGTGACACTAAATATGACGCACAGGGGGCAGCCGAAACAGGTGTTGATTTTATAGGCTGTCTTTACGGCTACGGTACAAGAGAAGAAATGGAAAATTTTTACAAAGACGCTGTATTTGTATCTTCGCCCGATGAGATCAGGGATATAATAATTTAATGCTGCTGTATAAACTCCGACAGAGCGGGTAATAATATAATTGCCGGCGGAACTCCTTCCGGTACTTCGTACCTTCTTTAATGATGGAGGCTCAAAAGTAAAATCCTGAGATTTTAACCCGATAAGGAGATAGTGTTATGGAGAAGATAAACAGAAGCATACAGTGTACGGTAGAACAGTGCAGACACCATTGCAGCAACTGCAATTATTGCTCACTCGATAAGGTGCTTATCGGCACACATGAAAGCAATCCTTCACAGTCACAGTGTACAGACTGTCTTTCCTTTGACATGAAATAATAAAAAAATGCGTGACCGCTTTTTTGATTAAAGGCGGTCACTCTTTTTTGTTTTCCTCTTTCAGACTTTTGGCTATGGCTTTTGCAAGAAGATAAGCGGAATAACGTGCTTCCTCAACGGTGTTGGATTCCGAACCGACTTCTATAAGCAGAGAGCCTGTGTTTACATTCATGTTGTACATAAAATCCGCAAAGTACAAAGGACGCATCATATTTGGATAGTCTTTTGATGCAATGTTCTGAATACGGAGCGCAAAGCGCAGATTGTATTCCCAGTCTTTGAATTCATCCGAGCCGTCATAATTATATCCTGCAAGTATCATGACCTGTGCGCCCTGCCTGCCGTTATATGTGAATACAGGCTTGGATTTTTCGGTATCTGTTCCTATGCCGTCACGGTGGATATCAAGGACTATCTTTATTGACGGATATTTTTCGAGATACTTGTTTATTGTCGCAAGACTTCTGTCATATGCGCCGCTGTAGCTTGGATCATCATGTACTGTGGTGTCGTGTATAGCCTTGATGCCTTCCTTTTCAAGCTGTCTTGCAAGCTCCTCGCCTGTTGCACATACGTTTTCTGTTTTATCTGATGAGCGTGGATAGTAGCTTTCGTAAAAATAACCCGTATCATACCGGAGATAGCTTTCCGATGTGTGAGTATGGTATATGAGTACCTGCGGTTCGTCTGTTATTACGGTATCAAATCCGAGCTCTGCTGTCAGTTCGTATTTGATGTCTATATCCGTTGAGGATGCATTTTTTACCTGTATGTTCTCATAATTCTGGTTTCCTAAAGTGGTGTTGAATTCGTTTACAGGATATTCTTCCTCGCCCTCGTGGGCTTTTTTGTATTTTTCTATCTCATCATCTGATGCCGATGATGCCTGAAATTCGTCTGTTTGTGGCTCTTCGGGTTTTGGAGGCAGGCTTTTTTCGGAAAAACCTTTTTCTTCAATGCTGCTTTCGGCGGAGGATGTTTCTTTGCTGGGTTCCGGCGGAATTACGGACGGTTCTGTATTTGCTGTGACTGTGTCAGAATGCTGTGTTTCTTCTGAATACTGTGCGTTGCCTGTCGGCATGGCAGTCTGTGCGGCTATTATATCAATAGATGCATCTATTCCCGAATTTGAAAGCCTTATCGCTGCACAGAAAAGTCCTGAACATACAAGCATAAGTGATAATGTACAGCGGAAAAATTTACTCAGCCGATTTTTTGCACCCATTTCATATACCTGCCTTATAGTTATCGTTCTGCTGTTTTTATTAAATCTTATGCCGGAAGAAAGTGCATTATGATATAATAAAGTCCGGTATAAATGACTGATGTACATACTTTTGTATCATATGTATATTACAGGGAAAAATAATATGCTGATAGTGGATAAATATAGTCAAAATTGAATGTTGACACCCACATGAGTAACAAGTATAATTAAGATACTGGAATAATGAAATAAATATACATATAGGATTGGAGGATAATATGAAAAAAATCATATCATTAATGCTTGTGCTTTCTGTTGCATTCAGTGCCCTTGCTTTGGCTGGATGCGATGATGAGAGAAGAAATGAAAAACAACAGTCCGATACATCATCAAGCACTTCTTCTTCAAAGACTGTTCAGAAGAAAAAGGAAGAAGACAAACCAATGGAAGTAAGTGTTGACGAGAATAAGCCAAGAATATCACATGAACAGCTTTCTCAGCTTAACAAAAAGGTGCTCGATGCTCAGGAAACACCGAAATTCACATGTAAGTCGGAAAATATAAATGCTGCGTCTATATCCAAGGACAAGTCTGTTACATTCATTCCCAAGAGCAATGATGACAGCTACTGCAAGCGTCTTACAAGCACATTCAAGCTTGCTGCAGGTTCGGCAGGATTTGATCCGGCAAATGTTAAGATAGCAACTACTGACGGTTCAGCTTCTTCATTGAGTGAAGCACTTGCAAAGTCTGTTGAGGATAAAACCGATGCAGCTATACTTGCAGGCAACATCAATAAGGATGATATCGAAAATGCGATAGAAATTACTCAGGCTAACGGTGAGGAAGTATTTTCGGCAGGAAGTAAAGGTCTTGGACAGAGTGACTATTATGTTGACTATACCGTTCCGATAAACTATCAGAAAGCCGGCGAGCTGATGACTGACTGGGGCATAGTCAAGAGTAACGCTAAAATAAATGCGCTTGCAATAAACTGTACTGATTCTGAAATATCAGAAACAGTATTCAGCGGTTTCAAGGCTGAATTTGAGAAGTATGTTTCTTCTGAAAACGGCTATTGTACAACACTTAATGTGAAAACAAGCGATATAGGCAGCAAGCTTACAGACAGCGTAAAGAAAGCCCTTACATCCGATTCCAACATCAACTATATATTTATATTTGATGAGGCAGCTATATCCGATGTAGTTCTTGCAGCTTCACAGGTAAACACTAAGGTAAGGATAATTGCGGCAGGAGCTTCCGTTGAAGCATTTGAGGCTGTTGAATCAGGCAATATTGAAATGCTTGTTGCAAGCAGCTATGAATGGACAGCATATGCTATAGTTGACTATG
>JBGVAQ010000395.1:0-19865 GCA_045224775.1 Acutalibacteraceae bacterium
CCTAATGACAAGGGCGACAGAAACAAGAACAAGCCCAAGCCAAATGCTCCGCAGGACACAAAGGCTCAGGCACCAAAGAAGAACACAGCAAATACCCAGCCGCAGAAGTCGAATGTAAAGCCGCAGACAAATACAAATACCAATACAAATGCATCACAGGGCGATGATTCATTCGGCAGCAGAAGCCGTGTTATAAACACACGTTCATCAAACGTTGATATCGAGCGTTACAATGAAAAGTATGACCGTCTTGCAAGCGAGAAAATGCACAATGAAAACACTGTGCAGAAGCAGAAGATAACACAGCGTTCACAGCAGAAGGGCAAGCCCCGTAATTCCCGTAAGGAAACCGAGCAGGAAAGACTCCGCCGTATCGAGAAGGACAGAAAGAACAAGCCTATTACTGTACAGATACCCGATGAGATAACCGTAAGCGAGCTTGCTCTCAGACTTAAAGCAAGAGCAGCCGAGGTTATAATGAAGCTCATGGGACTGGGCGTTATGGCAACAGTCAATGATACGATTGACTTCGATACAGCATCACTTGCCGCTATGGAATTCCATGCAAAAGTAGAAAAGGAAACTGTTGAAACTATCGAGGAAAAGATAATTGATGACAGTGACGATGATGATGAGAACCTTGTAACCCGTGCGCCCGTAGTTGTTGTTATGGGACACGTTGACCACGGCAAGACATCACTCCTTGACAGCATACGTCATGCACATGTTACTTCAACAGAAGCAGGCGGCATCACACAGCATATCGGTGCATACCGTGTATCAATAGACGACAGGGAGATAACTTTCCTTGATACACCCGGACACGAAGCTTTCACAACAATGAGAGCAAGAGGCGCACAGGTAACAGATATCGCAATACTTGTTGTTGCAGCCGATGACGGTATAATGCCGCAGACAATAGAGGCTATAAACCATGCAAAAGCAGCAGGCGTTTCTATCATAGTTGCAGTAAACAAGATAGATAAGGTAGGCGCAAATGTCGAGCAGGTAAAACAGCAGCTTACAGAATATGAAATAGTACCTGAGGAATGGGGCGGCGATACACCTGTTATCCCTGTATCAGCACATACAAAGCAGGGGATTGATGACCTTCTTGAAATGGTACTTCTTGTTGCAGATATGAAGGAGCTTAAAGCAAATCCTGACAGAGCTGCAAAGGGTACTGTTATCGAGGCAAGACTTGACAAGGGCAGAGGTCCTATCGCAACAGTCCTTGTACAGAACGGTACACTTAATGTCGGAGATATTATCGTTGCAGGTACTACCGTAGGACGTGTACGTGCTATGACTAACGATAAGGGACAGAAAGTAAAGGCAGCAGGTCCGTCTGTTCCTGTTGAGATAACAGGTCTTGATGATGTTCCGACAGGCGGCGATATATTCAATGCCGTATCTGATGAACGTCTTGCAAGAGAGCTTGTCGAGCAGAGAAAGACAGCCGAAAAAGAAGAACGCTTCAATTCAAGGACAAAGGTTACTCTTGATAATCTGTTTGACCAGATGCGTCTTGACGATATGAAGGAACTCAAGATAATCGTAAAGGCAGATGTACAGGGTTCTGTTGAGGCTGTAAGACAGTCGCTTGAAAAGCTTTCAAATGACGAGATCCGTGTAAATGTAATACACAGCGGTGTTGGTGCTGTAAGAGAGTCTGACGTAATGCTTGCATCAGCCTCAAACGCTATTATAGTAGGCTTTAATGTAAGACCTGATGCCGTAGCCGAGGAAAATGCAAAGCGTGACGGCGTTGATATGCGTCTTTACAGAATCATCTATGACTGCATAGAAGAAATAGAAGCCGCTATGAAGGGTATGCTTGCACCTAAGTACAAGGAAACACAGCTTGGTAAGGTCGAAGTAAGACAGACATACAAGATAACCAATGTAGGACTTGTATCAGGTTCATATGTACTCAGCGGTAAGGTCGTAAGAGGTGCACAGGTTCGTGTTGTGCGTGACGGCATAGTTATCGCTGATGATACTATCGCTTCACTCCAGCGTTTCAAGGACAGCGTAAAGGAAGTTGCAGCCGGCTTTGAGTGCGGTATAACACTTGAACGTTTCAGCGACATAAAGGAAGGCGACATCTTCGAGATCTATCAGATAGAAGAGGTCAAGAACAACTAATCTTTATTATTAATGTGGAATGTGGAAAGTGGAAAGTGGAAAGTGGAATTATTTGAGTTCCGCTGATTTGAATATAACCAGTTAATTATTAAAAGCTGCATGGTGAGCCGTTAGCTTGCTTTGCAGCTTTTCGCTTAATAAAAAGTGTTGATTTGTACTGCTGTAGGGTGTATAATAAAAACTAATATTTATATTATGAATTGAAAGTTAAGGAGAGATGCTTTAAACTATGGGCTTTGAATTTACACTTCCGGCTGTTGCAGACGGTTCCGGCTCATGCGGTGAGCTTACAGGTGATGATCCGTATAATGTCTGTAGTGAAGCTTTGGTAATGCGTAAACCTGAGATACTTACTTCTGTAAAGAAAAAAGCCGCTCAATGCGGATTTACTGCCATTCTTGCTCCGACAGAGGGCATTTCCCATTCAAGACTTGAAGATATGGGATTCGGAGATGATTTCACAGACTTCACCGCTGATATAACAAGACTTACTGCTGAATCGGTATCCGACAGGCAGAAAGTTTTCGGTGTGCTTTCAAAAAGTGATCCGATAGCGTCCGAATACGGAGAAAATGTTTTTGAAAGTGCATATTTCGACCATCTTGAAAAAATAACTCTTATGAAAGACGCAGGGGCGGATATTATACTGCTCAGAAATTTTGAAAAGCTCTGGGATATGAGAGCCGGTGTACTTGCCGCTAAAAATGCCGATATACCCGTTATTGTGACAATGAAAGTTGATGATGAGGGTTTGAACGAAAGCGATACCGAATATATAGCCGCTCTTATCACGTTACAGGCACTCGGTGCGGCGGCTTTCGGTATAGAATGTACATGCGGTGCTGAGGAAACCGCCGGGCTTATAAAAAAAGCCTATCCCCATGCGGAAATACCGCTTATAGCTGCTGCAGATATAGACAAGCTTTCCGACAGCGATATAGAAATGCTTAATGAAAACGGTGCGGCGATGTATATTGATACAGCGTCATGTACAGATATTAAAAAGATAGAAAAACTGCTCAGTCTTGAACCTCGGTTCAGATACGGCGAGGAAAAGGACAGCTATGCGGCGGCAATTTTTAGGGAGGCATTTTTCCTGCCTGAATATCTTGAATTTTCCGAACCGCTCAGATGTGACCTTGATATGTCTGACGAGATAATAGACTTTGACGATGAAACTATAAATGCTATATACATACATTTAGGTTCGACAGATGATGCGGCATATCTTGCCGATAATGCGATAATGTCAAGACTGCCGTTTATAATTCGTGCTGACGATCCTATAACTCTTGAAGCCGCTTTGAGATATTATCAGGGTAGGCTTATAGTAGATACACGCTGTGACATAGACGAAAAAACTCTCTCACAGCTTACAAAAAAATACGGCGCAGTTATGTACTGATCAATGTGCAATTTACAATGTGCAATGTACAATGTACAATGTACAATAAAACAAAAGACGATGTGCCAATATAAAGGAAGGTGAAAAAATGCTGAAGAACAATCCGTTTTTGATATCATCACTTGTATTCGGAGGATTTGCACTTTTATTCATAATCATATCTACGATATCTATTGTCATAAATGACAATACAGTATCATCATTCTTGGTATGGATTTTTCATATTGATCCTAATTCACTTACAAATGTTACGCTTGCACAGTTCGGGGTTATACTTTCCGTGCCGGCTTTCATATTCGCTAAAAGGTCATACGAGTGAGTGGAACAATAAAAATATGACATGAAAAAAACAGACACGGTACATCAGGAAATACTGATTTGTACCGTGTCTGTTATTTTATCGAACATCGAACATTGAACATTGAACATTGCACATTGCACATTGTACATTGAACATTGTTTACATTGATTCGGGTGCGGTTATCTTGAACATTGTGAGAATGTTTGAAATAACTGTCTTTACCGACAGGCAGAGTGCAAGCCTTGCCTGCATTAGCTGTTCGTTATCGTTCTTTACACGACATGCATTATAGAACTTATGGAAAAGTGTTGCAGTATCGTAAACATATCTCGTTATCCTTGAAGGATCATAGTCCTTTGCGGCTGAGATTATTTCATCGGGCAGACATGCAAGCTTATTGATAAGCTCTATTTCCTCGCCTGATGTCAGGGTTGCATAATCCTCGTCTGTACAGGTTCTCGGTGTTATGCCCTCAGCTTCAAGAGTTTTTAATATGTTGCATATCCTTGCGTGTGCATACTGTACATAATATACAGGGTTCTTTGATGACTGGTCAATGGCAAGGTCAAGATCAAAGTCAAAGTGGCTGTTTGATTCACGCAGATTGAAGAAAAATCTTGCGGCATCTATCGGTATTTCGTCAAGGAGAGTTACAAGCGTTATAGCCTTTCCGCTTCTCTTGGAGAACTTAATGGTTTCGCCGTCTTTTACAAGCCTTACCATCTGCATGAGTACAGCGTCAAGTCTTGAAGCATCAACGCCGAGTGCTGTGAGAGCGGCTTTAAGACGCGGTACATAACCGTGATGGTCAGCACCGAGTACGTCTATTGCTTTGTCATAGCCTCTTGTTACAAGCTTGTCATAGTGATATGCGATATCCGGAACAACGTATGTCGGCAGACCGTTTGAACGTACAAGTACAAAGTCCTTGTCAGCACCGAATTCTGATGCCTTGAACCATGTTGCGCCGTCCTGTTCGTATGTATAGCCGTTTTCTCTGAGCTTTTCAACGATATTCTTTACAGCACCGCTGTTATGGAGTGTGCTTTCCCTGAACCAGCGGTCATATTTTATGCGATATTTAAGAAGGTCACGCTCAAGACCGGCTATGTTTATAGGCAGTGCATAGTCAACAAGAGCCTTTCTTCTTTCCTCTGAGCTTGTTTCAACGTATTTGTCACCGTTTATTTCTGCAAAATTCTTTACATGGTCGATTATATCCTGACCGTGATAAGCGTCCTCCGGAAGCTCGTAACCCTCTTTATATATCTGCATATAGCGTATTTCAAGAGATGTTGCGAATTTTTCTATCTGGTTGCCGGCATCGTTTATGTAAAATTCTCTTGCGACCTCATAGCCTGCCGCATCAAGAACGCTTGCAAGTGAATCACCGATAGCGCCGCCTCTTGCATTGCCTATGTGCATGGGACCTGTCGGGTTTGCGGATACAAATTCAACAAGTATTTTCTTGCCCTTTCCGAAATCAGAACGTCCGTATTTTTCGCCCTCTGAGGATATTTCTTTCAGTACTGATGCATAGAAAGAATTGTCATAGAAGAAGTTCATAAAGCCCGGACCTGCAATTTCACAGCGGCTGAGCATTGTTGATGAAAGGTCGATATTCTGTGTGATTATCTCGGCAATTTTTCTCGGTGCGGAGCGGAAAGCTCTTGCCGATACCATAGCCGCATTTGAAGCTAAATCGCCGTGTGAACGGTCGGCAGGTATTTCTATTGTAAAGTCGGGTATTTCTGCCTGAGGAAGAAGCTCCTGCTTCTGTGCCTTTTCAATAGCACTTATAATGGCATTTTTCAGGTCGATTATTGTCTGCTGTGCTGTTGACATTTTTTTAAGCCTCCTTGATTTTAAGATGAAGTTCATTTGTGCTGGCAAGCTCTGCACCTATGTCTATTGAGTAGCATACTTCAAGCTCGCCGCCGTTATCGTTAAGGTTATTTCTGACGCTTTCTGTGTATATGCCGAGTGAAAGACTGCCGAAGCTTGTTACATATTCGCATTTGTGGCGCACACCCTTTTCAAGTATAAGGTGGTGCTTTTCTGTGCCGCCTTTCATTATTGTAACTATGCCGTCCTGATCGACCTTTACTGTGGTGCGGAAAACACGGTCGGGACAACTTGCGTCATATTCCTTGTAAGTTATGTATCTTGTACCGTTTTTTATCATATAGGCGGCAGGCGTTTGCAGCTCTATCTTATCGGACTGACCGTCTACCGTCTGTTTTCCTGTTACAGAGAGTATATAATTTTCGTCCATGTTTTCTTTCCTTTCGTAATTTATCAGCGTACCATAGCCTGTTCGAGATTTATGTGTGATACCTCGTCCCCGACACTCCTGTTGAGGAATATTTCCGCTGTCTTGCGGAAGTCCTCGACTGTATCGCTTACATAATAACGGCATGTACCCTGTGTATCTGATTTGTTTAGAAGTCCTTTTTCTTTGAGTATGTTTGCGGCATAAAGTGCTGTTTCACGTCCTGAGTCTATAAGAGTAACACCGTCACCGAGATATTCGGATATAGCCTTTGAGATTATCGGGAAATGTGTACAGCCTAAAATAAGAGTATCTATTCCCTGTGCTTTGAGCGGTGAAAGATATCTTTCAACAACAAGCTTTACTATATCGTCCTTTTCGGATATGAAGCTGTTTTCAACAAGTGAAACAAAAAGGGGACAGTCCTGCTGGAAAACCGTGAGATCTTTTCTTTGACGGAGTATCTCCTTTTTATATGAGCCGCTGTTTACGGTTGCGGAAGTACCTATAACGCCTATTTTACCGTTTTTTGTTGCTTTGACGGCTGCATCGGCAGTAGGTATAACAACGCCTGTGAACGGAACGGGAAGCTCGTCTTTAAGACCTGTTGCAACCGAGCTTACAGTGCCGCAGGCGGCGATTATCATTTTAACGCCTCGTGACAGAAGAAAATAAGCGTCCTGCTGAGCGTATCTTATAATGGTGCTGCGACTCTTGTTGCCGTATGGAACACGGGCAGTATCACCGAAATATATAACATTTTCATGCGGAAGAACTCTTACAAGCTCCTTTGCAGCCGTAAGACCGCCGAGTCCCGAATCAAAAATACCTATTGCATTATCAGACATCTTTACCTGCCCTTTCAAAAGCGTATTTTATAAGCTCCTCTATGAGCTGACTGCCGTTTTTGCCGCAGGCAGCCATAAGTTTCGGATACATGCTTATAGAAGTGAAGCCCGGAAGTGTGTTTATCTCATTGAGAAGTATGCGGCCCTCATCGGTAACGAAGAAATCAACTCTTGAAAGTCCCGAACAGCCGATACAGCGGTAAGCTTTGATTGCAGTTTGCTTTACCTTTTCCATAAGCTCTTCGCTTATTTTTGCAGGTATGAAAAGGAGTGACTGTGCATTATTATACTTTGCGTCATAGTCGTAAAATTCGCTTGCGGGTGCTATCTGACCGGGAACGGAAGCGAAAGGCTCATAGTTGCCGATAACTGCACATTCTACCTCATAGCCTTTTATATTTTCTTCAATGACTATCTTTGAATCCTCTTTTGCAGCTATGTCAATTGCTTTTATAAGTTCTTCACGGTTTGCAGCTTTGCTTATGCCGACAGATGAACCGGCATTTGCAGGCTTTACGAAAACAGGGTAGTTTTTAAGCTCTGTTTCGACCTGTTCAATATACTTATCGGGAGCTTTGTAATAGTCGTGTGTGTAGAACCATGTGAAAGCTGCCTGATCGATTCCGAAATGCTCTAACAATATATTAGTAACGGCTTTGTCCATACATGCAGCAGAGGAAAGCACTCCGCAGCCAACATACGGTATGCCCGAAAGCTCGAAAAGTCCCTGTATAGTGCCGTCCTCGCCGTTTTTGCCGTGAAGTACCGGAAATATGACATCAAGCTTTATAGTTTTGCAGGTGTCGCCGTCAAGAACTACAAGACCGCCTACTGTCGGAGCCGGTGCTATGAATGCACGGAGGTTGTTTTCGTCATTTTCCCAGCTTCCGTCAGGGAGTGCGCTTACGTCACCCGAATAAAGAAGCCATCTGCCGTCTTTGGTTATTCCGACAGTATATACATTATACTTTTCTTTCGGTATGCTGCTGATAACATATGAAGCAGATACCCTTGATACCTCATGTTCGGAAGATTTTCCGCCGAATATTACGGCTATGTTTTTTTTCTGCATTTGAACCACTCTCCATTATCCGCATTGTTTTCCTTTGATGTGCGTCTGTATCAATTATAATGCAGTTACGGGCTGAGATATTAGAGTATCAACGCACAGCATATTCCTGCGATATACTATAATAACATATTTTTTGTGTTGTTGCAATTGATTTTTTAATCTGCACCGTGTTCAGCCTTAGAACATCAGTCATATTCCGAAAATGTTTTGTGCAAAATGCTGAATATTGGCAAATTTTTAGGTTAAATCGCAAAAACGCTTGATTTTTTTATTGGTTAATGTTATCATTTCGTTACAGATTTGAAACAATTACTTCAAGCGTTACATTTTTAGGAAAGCTTTTTAAATTATTTGTAACAAAAGCTTTTGGAATTGTATGAACGACAGTGATAGATGTCGTAGGAAAGTAAGGCGGAGCCGAAAGGAGAAAACTAAAACATGACGAAAAGGCTTATCAAGAAGACAGTGGCAATTGTATTGACGTTGATGATCGGCGTTCTCATGCTGATCACCGGTGGAGGACCTGTAGTATCCGCAGAGGTTCCCACAAACGTAGGTCTTGCAGCACACGCACTCAAGGCTTACAGAGAAGACTGGACATATGTATGGGGCGGCTGCACACCCGGTGCGGTAGACTGCTCAGGTCTTATATATTCATATTACGGTGTAGGCGGAAACAGAGTTGACATGCTCGGTTCATCATATGAATGGGGTTATGTAAGCAACGGTGTACCGAATATCCACGGCTTAGGTCTTCATACACCCGGACATGTAGGTGTGTATGTAGGTTCAGGAATGGCAGCCGATGCAAGAGATGTCGGTATAGATATGTGCTATCAGGGCGTTTACAGCAGACCTTGGGTTGAATGGTTCAAGATCTCAGGCGTATCTTATCCCTATCAGGGCTGGGTACTCCTCGACGGTGATTCATTCTATTATGAGAACGGCGAATACCTTGTAAATACTTCAAGAACACTCAACGGCGTTACATATAACTTCGACAGCGCAGGCGTATCAGATACAGTACCTCCTTCAAGCGCATACGAAATGACAGACTATTCCGAGGCTTCATCAAGCGGTTATAATTATAATGATTATTATGATGACGACGATGACGATTATGACGATGATGATGACGACAATAACTACTACTATGACTATGAAGCAGAGCAGGAAAGAATAAGAGCCGAGGAAGCAAGAAGAGCTGAGGAAGAGGCTCGCAGACAGGCTGAAGAAGAGGAAAGACAGAGAAAAGAAGAAGAAGAGCGTGAGCAGGAAGCCAGAAGAGAGGCTATGAAGAAGGCTCAGGAAGAAAAGAGACAGGCTGAGGAAGCAAGAAGAAAGGCCGAAGAAGAAAGAAAGGCTGAAGAAGCAAGAAAGAAAGCCGAAGAGGAAGCTAAGAAAAAGGCTGAGGAAGAGGCTAAGAGACTTCTTGAAGAAGAAGAGGCAAGAGTTATCGCTGAGTATGAGTATGAGGACGATGAGGAAAGCAAGACAGTTTCTTCTATCCAGACAAGACTTTATGAACTCGGTTATCTTACAGAGAAAGCAACAGGCTATTACGGTGATGAAACTGTTACGGCAGTAATGCTTTTCCAGGGCAAGAATGATCTTGAAGTAACAGGTATCGTAACACAGAAAGCATATACACTTCTTAAATCAACAAAGGCAAAGTCAAACTTCAGCTCACTTGAGCAGGGCGCATTCGATGACGGACAGGATGTTTCTATAGCATCTCTCCAGACAAGACTTGTAGAGCTTAAGTATTACTATGACGAGGTTTCAGGTTACTACGGCGATCTTACAGCAAGTGCAGTAAAGCAGTTCCAGAAGAACAATGACCTTGATGTAACAGGTATCGCAGATCCCGATACACAGCTCAGAATATTCAGCAGCGATGCTAAGGAAAACCCCAACGCAGGCAGCGTTTCATACGGCGAGAGCGGTTCAATGGTTGTTAAACTCCAGAACAGACTTGTAGAACTCAGATATCTTTCAGGTATCGTAACAGAAAAGTTTGACGATGCTACTCGTGATGCAGTACATGCATATCAGAAGGCAGCAGGCCTTGAAGAATCCGATACACTTACAGCAGAGCAGCTTGAAGTACTCTATTCAGAAGATGCAGTTGCATCACCCGAATATGATGTTCTCAAGTACGGCTACTCAGGCGAGGACGTTGCAGAGCTTCAGGCAAAGCTTTCTTCACTCCGTTACTACAGCGGTAAAACATCAGGCGTTTACAGCCGTTCAGTTGCATCAGCCGTTGCAAACTTTCAGGAGGAAAACGGTCTTGCAGTAACAGGTTACGCTGACGAGGAAACAATAGATTATATCAAGACTGAAACACAGAGAGAAAGCGCACAGGCAGGTGAGCAGCTTATACTCCAGACAGCTGCTATTTCAGATAACGCTTTTGCAGGTATAGGCACAAAGCCGGCTGAAACAGTAGTTATCCCTGAAACAAAGACTGACTTCACAAACATTGCGGTTGTTCTCGGTTCGGTTCTTGCAGCTATCATCCTTTTCGCAGTACTGTTTATTGTTGAACTCAAGAAAAAGGAAGCTGCTGAAAAGGCAGACAAATAATTAACTGACATTTAACGGACGCTTATGCGTCCGTTATTTTTTTGTTTTTCGACAGGCTGAATATGATATAATAAATATACAGGATAATGCCGTTTGTGCCGGACTTTCGCTGTATCAAAAATGAATGCTTCCGCCCTATAAAAATCAGCACTTATTACTCACAAATCACGAAACCGAGATGAACTATAATGCCTTAATTTCCCGAAAAACCTTAATATTGTGCCTGAAATAAGATTATATGGTGCTAATTTAAAAATTTTAACATTTTTCATAAAAAGAAGTCGAAAAAGACTTGAAATTTATCCAAAATTAAGCTATTATATAGGTATATAAACAGAATTATAGTACAAAGGAGTTGTTATATATGCAGATTGGCAGTGAAGGCAGAGAACGCTCGGAACTTGACCTGTTTCACAGCGGTGAAAATTTCCATGCGTACAAATTCCTCGGTGCTCACAAGATGAATATCAACGGTACCGACGGTATCATGTTCAGAACATGGGCGCCAAATGCTAAAAGCGTATCTGTCGTAGGACCGTTTAACAATTGGGACAGGAACGTTCATAGAATGAACCGTATTTCCTTCGGTGGAGTCTGGGAGTGTTTTATTCCCGAATACTTCGACCAATATACCATGTATAAGTACAGCGTTGAAACTTATGATGATTCCTGTGTTATGAAATCGGATCCCTATGCCTATCATTATGAGACTCGTCCTAACACTGCATCTGTATATGTGGATATAGACGGTTACGAATGGCAGGATCAGGAATGGCAGAAGGAAAAGGCTGCACATGATTCGTACAGCAGTCCTATGAATATCTATGAGGTCCATGCAGGCTCATGGAGAAAGTATAAGGACGGCAATTATTTCTCATACTCAAAGCTCGCTGATGACCTTATCCCTTATGTTAAAGATATGGGCTATACTCACATAGAGCTTATGCCGCTTACCGAATATCCCTTTGACGCATCATGGGGCTATCAGGTAACAGGCTATTATGCAATAACTTCACGTTACGGAAATCCCCATGACTTCATGAACTTCGTTGACAGATGTCATCAGGCAGGAATATCCGTAATAATGGACTGGGTGCCTGCTCACTTCCCGAGAGATGCTCACGGTCTTGCACGTTTCGACGGTACACCTTGCTATGAATATGCCGATCCCCGTAAGGGCGAGCATAAGGACTGGGGAACTCTCGTATTCGACTACGGCAGAAATGAAGTAGTAAGCTTCCTTGTTTCCAGTGCCATATTCTGGATGGATTATTATCATATAGACGGTCTTCGTGTTGATGCCGTTGCATCTATGCTCTATCTTGATTACAGCAGACGTGACGGTGAATGGGTACCGAACAAGTTCGGCGGCAAGGAAAATCTTGAGGCTGTTGCTTTCCTCCAGAGACTTAATGAGGCTGCTTTCAGATATTATCCGAGCGTACTCATGATAGCTGAGGAGTCAACATCTTGGCCTATGGTATCACGTCCTACATATTCGGGCGGTCTCGGATTCAACTATAAGTGGAACATGGGCTGGATGAATGATATGCTCCACTATGTATCACTTGATCCTATATACAGACCTTTCAATCACGATAATCTTACATTCTCGTTCTTCTATGCATTCTCCGAGAACTTCGTTCTTCCTATCTCACATGATGAGGTTGTACACGGAAAGGCTTCTCTTATCAATAAGATGCCCGGTAACTATGAGATGAAGTTTGAGGGCGACAGAATGTTCATCGCTTACATGATGGCTCATCCCGGTAAGAAGCTTACCTTCATGGGTACAGAGCTTGGTCAGTTCAAGGAGTGGGACTATGCAACAGAGCTTGACTGGATGCTCCTTGAATATCCGGCACATAATGACCTGAAAAACTTCTTCCGTGCTATAAACCATTTCTACCTTGAGAACAGTCCTCTCTGGGAGGTTGACTTCTCATGGGAAGGCTTCTCATGGATATCAAATGATGACTATACACAGAGCGTTATAAGCTTCCGCAGAATGGATAAGAAGGGCAATGAGATAATAGTTGTCTGCAACTTTACACCAGTGCTCAGAGAAAATTACCGTATAGGTATGCCATTCGCCGGAACTTACAGCGAGGTAATGAATACCGACTGGACAGAGTTCGGCGGTTCGGGTATTTCAAACGGTACGGATATCGCAACAGAGGATATTCCGATGCATGGCTTTGAGCAGTCGGCAGCTCTTACACTTCCGCCTCTCTCCGTAATGTACTTCAAGTGCACACGCAAAAAGCCGAAGAGAAAGCCGAGAGTAAAGAAGGAAGCTAATGCAGCAGATACTGCCGAAAAGCCAAAGAGAACAAGAAAAAAGGCTGATGCAGGCGACACAGCAAAGCCTAAAAAGCCCAGAGCTAAATCAACCGGAAAAACTGCAGCTGAAAAATCCGACGAAAGTGCGGATCAATGAGCCGACAGAAAAATATACATGCGGATAAACCGTATAAAAATTAAAAGGGGGAAACTACCATGTATCCAAAGCAAGAAGTAGTTGCAATGCTGCTTGCAGGAGGACAGGGCAGCAGACTCGGGGTACTTACCCAGAAGCTTGCAAAGCCTGCCGTTCCTTTTGGCGGCAAATATCGCATAATCGACTTTCCGCTCTCAAACTGTGTTAACTCAGGTATTGAAGCAGTAGGTGTTCTTACACAGTATCAGCCGCTCGTACTCAACGAGTATATAGGCAGCGGTCAGCCGTGGGATCTTGACAGCATGAACAGCGGTGTTCGTATCCTCTCACCTTATCAGCAGATAAAAGGTACCGACTGGTATAAGGGCACAGCTAATGCTATCTATCAGAACATAAACTACATAGACAGATATAATCCGAACTATGTTGTTATACTTTCAGGCGACCATATTTACAAGATGGACTATTCCAAGATGATCGCTTTCCATAAGGAAAATAATGCTGACTGTACTATCGCAGTAATAGATGTTCCGCTTGCTGAGGCTTCACGTTTCGGTATCATGAATACAAATCCCGACGGCTCTATCTATGAGTTCGAGGAGAAGCCCGCACATCCCAAGAGCACAAACGCTTCAATGGGTATCTATGTATTCAGCTGGGATAAGCTCAGAAAATATCTCATCGAAGATGAAGATACAGAAGGCTCCGAGCATGACTTCGGTAAGGATGTACTCCCGAAGATGCTTGAGGACGGACAGAGAATGTTCGCATATCAGTTCCAGGGCTACTGGAAGGATGTCGGAACTATCGACAGCCTCTGGGAAGCTAATATGGACCTTCTTGATCCTAATGTTCCGCTCGATCTCAGCGATGAAACATGGAAGATATATTCAAGAAATCCTGTTGTTCCTCCGCAGTATATCGCTGAGGGAGCATCGGTACAGAATTCACTTATAGCAGACGGCTGTGACATAAGAGGTACTATTGATTTCTCGGTACTTTTCTCAAATGTTGTTGTTAAACCCGGCGCTGTTGTACAGGATTCTATCATAATGCCCGGCTGTGTTATCGAGGAAGGTGCTGTTGTACAGTATGCAATAGTTTCCGAGAACACTGTTATAGGCAAGAATGCAGTTATAGGCGTTCGTCCCGAGGATATCGAGGACAAGGAAAAATGGGGTATTGCAGTTATCGGTGACAACCTTAAAATAGGTGCAGGTGCTACGGTTGAGCCGAAGGCTATGATATCAAAGGATATAGAGGAGGTTGAATGATCATGCGTGGAAATAAAGTAATGGGAATAATCTTCTCTAACCTTCATGAAAATCTGATCAGCCAGCTTACCGAGCTGAGAACAATGGGTGCTGTACCATTCGGCGGCAGATATCGTCTTATAGATTTCCCGCTCTCTAACATGGTAAATTCAGGTATAAACAAGGTTGCCGTAATAACAAAGAGCAACTATCAGTCTCTTACAGATCACCTCGGCGCAGGTAAGGCATGGGATCTTTCAAGACAGCGTAACGGTCTGTTTATCCTTCCGCCTTTCATGGATCCTGATGATTATGCAAACAGAGTAAAGACTTTCTATTCTATAATGCCTTTCCTCAAGAATTCAAACGAGGAATATGTAGTAATATCCGACTGTGATGTTATCTGCAATATAGATTTCCAGAAGGTTTTCGAGAAGCATCTTGAAAACGGCGCAGATATGACTCTCGTATATAAGAGAGGTCCTATCCCTGCAAAACTCCAGAACCCCACAGTTCTTTCATTTGATGCAAGAGGCAGAGTAAATGACGTTCTTGTAGATCCTGCTATATCAGGCAGCTGCAACTTCTATATGAACATCATGCTCATAAAGAGAGAACTTCTTATGGAGCTTGTAAACAAGTGCGTAGGCAAGAATACAATGAGCTTCAAGCGTGATATAATACAGGGCGAGTACAAGAACCTTAATGTTTACGGTTATGAGTTCACAGGATTCTCTCCTGTTATAACATCAATGAGCGATTATTTCAACGCTAATATGGCTCTTAAAGATACTGATGTACGTGCAGATCTTTTCAGAGGTGATCGTCCTATCTACACTAAAGTAAGAGATGATATGCCCACAAAGTACGGTCTTGGCTCTAAGGTTTCAAATTCACTCATAGGCAACGGCTGTAATATAGAGGGCGAAGTTGAGAACTGCATACTCTTCAAGGGTGTTCATATCGGCAAGGGTACAAAGGTTTCCAACTGCGTTATCATGCAGGATACAAAGATCGGTGCAAACTGCAACCTCAGCTATGTTGTAGTTGATAAGGACGTTACAATAAGAGATGACAAAACACTCGCAGGTCAGCCGTCATATCCTGTATATATCGGCAAACTCAGTGTTGTCTGATAGTCAGCAGCAGAGAATATAGAAATTGGAGGTGTATATATGAAGTGTCTGTTTGTAACAAGTGAAGCTCAGCCGTTTGCAGCTTCCGGCGGACTTGCAGATGTTTCCGGAGCACTGCCTCACGCACTTCGTCAGCGTTTGATAGGCTGCCGTATCGTGATGCCGCTTTATGATGAGATCCCTCAGAGCCTTAAAGAAACTATGAGGTTTGTTACCAGCTTTTCTGTGCCTGTTTCATGGAGAAGACAGTACTGCGGCATTTTTGAAACACGTTATAACGGTGTTATCTATTATTTTCTTGATAACCAGTATTACTTTAAAAGACAGGGCTTATACGGACACTATGATGATGCGGAGAGATTTGCATTTTTCTCAAGAGCTGTACTGGAAATGCTTCCATATATAGACTTCAAGCCTGATGTAATTCACTGCAACGACTGGCAGACTGCTCTTGTACCTACCTACTACAATCTGTTCTATTCACAGAATGAGTGGTACAGCGGTATCAAGACAGTATTCACTATCCATAATATACAATATCAGGGAAAATACGGACAGGAGCTTTATGAGGAGGTTGTCGGCATACCGCCATATGGACGCTCGGTTCTCGACTATGACGGCTGTATCAATTACATGAAGGGTGCAATAGAAACAGCCAACCGTGTAACAACGGTAAGTCCGAGTTATTCGTGGGAAATACGTGATCCGTGGTTCTCACACGGACTTGATCCGATATTAAATGCACGGGCATGGAAGATAAAGGGCATTCTTAACGGTATCGACAATACTTCATATAATCCTGCAACGGATATACAGCTTTATGCGCATTATACGGCGGATGACCTTTCGGGCAAAGCCGAAAATAAACGTCGTTTACAGGAAAGGCTCGGACTTGAACAGAATCCCGAAGTTCCCATAATCGCTATGGTAACAAGGCTCGTTGCTCACAAAGGTCTTGACCTTGTGAAATATGCGCTTGACCAGCTTATGAGAGAGGAGTATGTACAGTTTGTAATACTCGGTTCGGGCGACTGGGAATACGAGAGCTTTTTCCGCTCGATGCATGACAGGTATCAGGGCAGACTTTGTGCTTGTCACGGCTTTATTCCTGAGCTTTCGAGAAAGATATATGCAGGTGCGGATATGTTCCTGATGCCTTCAAAGGCAGAACCCTGCGGACTTTCACAGATGATCGCTTTGCGCTACGGAACTATACCGATAGTAAGAGAGGTCGGAGGACTTCGTGACTCGATACAGGACAGCGGCACAGGCGAGGGCAACGGCTTTACATTCCGCAATTATGATGCTATGGATATGCTCGGCTGTATCCGCAGAGCTATTGCGGGCTACTGGCAGCATGAGGGCTGGGAGATACTTGTAAAGCGTGCGATGAACTGTGACAACAGCTGGTCACGTTCCGCAACCGAATATATCAATCTCTACAGAGAAGTAATAGCAGAAAACTGATAATAATTAGCAATTAGCAATTTGCAATGTGCAATTAATGATTCCCGTCGGGTAATTTCCGGCGGGAATTTTTGTATTGTATGCATATATGATGTGATGTCTGTCCGCTATGGCTTGTAAAAATCGACAATATTAACGTAAAAATAAAAAAATTAATGAAAAACGATAAAAAAGTATTGACAAACGGTCTTGTGAGCGTAGGAAGCTCGTTCGGTATAACGTAAACCTTTCAAAGCTCAAAAACGGATATGTAAGTGCGATAAGATTTTCAACGCTTATCTCACTGTGCGAGATACTAAAATGTCAGCCCGGAGATATTCTTGAATACAATCCCGATGAATAATAAAAATGATGAATGCTCCCTGAAATACGGGAGCATTTTTTATTGTCCTATGCATTAATCCGTGCTTATCTGAATAATAATTATTAATTAACTTGGATTCGATACATTTTCAGTTGAACAAAGGCTCCCTCTGTGAGGGAGCTGTCAGCTATGCTGACTGAGGGAGTTATAACCTGCGGTCAGGATAGTAACAGCGAAGCGGAACGAGAAAGATAAACATATTTGTCTTGTCATTCCGAACGTAGTGAGGAATCTTTTAAGATCCTTCGCTTACGCTCAGGATGACAAGGCTGTTTATAAAATTTTTCAACTGAAAGTACGCTTTATGCGAAACTGCGTGGAGAACTCCCTCCGGCACTTCGTGCCACCTCCCTCAATGAGGGAGGCTGACTTGGCTTTCTTCTTCGGACTCATGTTAATTATTAATTGTTAATTATTAATTATTAATTATTGTGGGATTCGGGTGAGCGTATGAAAAAGGATAATGCAAGGTGCGGCAATCAGACAAAAAAAGCTGTTATATCCGTGTTTACAGGTGCGGTTTCGGGTATTGCCGTTTCAATGCTGATAATTCTTGTATCGGTAGTTATAATGGTAAAGACGCAAAGCATGGTCTATGCCGCTGTTGTTCCCATAACTGTTGCCGCTGTCCTTGCAGGCTCGTTTGTCGGAGGATATGTTTCCGCAAGACTTAATAAAAGCCTCGGTCTTTTAATCGGTGCTGTATGCGGTGCAGTAATATTCCTCGCCTTTCTTGGTATCGGCTCAATGTCGGGAGGAAGTGTCAGCATGGTGACACTTTTAAGGCTCGGCCTTGATATTTTTTCTGGTGCAGTCGGCGGTGTTATCGGAGTAAATAAAAAACGAAGGAGATAATGTTGAATTTACGGAAAAGATATGTTATTATATAAATGAACCGTGAATCAATACAGCCAATAGTGCTTTGGGGTTCAGATAATGCGGCTATGCAGAAAGGGTGATTTTCAATGAAGGCAAAAAAGCACATCAAAACTCTTAACAAGGCTAATCTTAAGGAATCAGCAGTAAAGGGCGGCTGCGGCGAGTGCCAGGCATCCTGTCAGTCAGCTTGTAAGACATCTTGTACTGTAGCTAACCAGAAGTGCGAGAGAGAATAATTTTACTGACATCAGAGATTCATGTAAAGGGCGGATGTTTGTGTCCGCCCTTTATGCTGTATATGCAAGGAGAATGTAAATGATACACAAGTATAAACTTAACGGATATAATATATGTCTTGACGTTCACAGCGGCGCTGTACATGTTCTTGATGACATCGCTTATGATGTTCTTGACTACTGCAACGAGAATATGACGGAAAATGCACCCGATAAAATGTATGATGAATTATCAGAAAAGTACAGCCGTGAGGATTTATCGGAAACATATGAGGCTCTCTATGAGCTTTATCAGGAGGGACAGCTTTTTTCAAAGGACGATTATGAGCAGTTTGCCGACCTTATGACAAAAGCACCCATAAAGTCTATGTGCATAAATATTTCACATGACTGCAATCTCCGCTGTGAATACTGCTTTGCGGCAAAGGGTGATTTCGGTCAGGGCAGATGCCTTATGTCATTTGAAACGGCTAAAAAAGCCATAGATTTTATCATAGCAAATTCGGGTACAAGACATAATCTTGAAGTCGATTTCTTCGGCGGCGAACCGCTTATGAATTTTGACGTTGTAAAGCAGACTGTTGAATATGCAAGGAGCATAGAAAAGAAGTACAACAAGAATTTCCGATTTACTATAACCACAAACGGGCTTCTGCTTGATGATGACAAGATAGACTATATCAACAAGGAAATGCACAATGTAGTGCTTTCGCTTGACGGCAGAAAGGAAATAAATGACAAGCTGAGAGTTACTCCAAACGGCAAGGGCTGTTATGATATAATAGTTCCGAAGTATCAGAAGCTTGTTTCAAAGCGTGGCGACAAGGACTACTATATAAGAGGTACGTTCACCACATTCAGCAAGGACTTTACGGCTGATGTAATGCACATGAAGGAGCTTGGTTTTGAACAGCTTTCAATCGAGCCTGTTGTTTCGGATCCTAAACTTGATTATTCGATAAAGTACGAAGACTTGCCGATGGTATTCAGGGAGTATGAGCGTCTTGCAAAAACTCTTATAGACATGAGGAAAAAGGGCGAATATTTCAACTTCTTCCATTTTATGATAGATCTCGATCAGGGACCGTGTGCAATAAAGCGTCTTAGAGGCTGCGGCTGCGGAAACGAGTATGTAGCAGTAACTCCGCAGGGTGATATTTACCCGTGTCATCAGTTTGTCGGTGAAGAAAAATACAAAATGGGCAATCTCAATGACGGTACATTCGACCTTGATATGAAGCAGCGTTTTGCAAAGGCTAATGTATATTCAAAAGAAAACTGCAAGGACTGCTGGGCGAAATTCTATTGCAGCGGCGGCTGCAACGCAAACAACTATCAGTATGAGGGCGATATACTCAAATCCCACAAGGTAGGCTGTGAGCTTGAAAAGAAACGTCTTGAATGTGCAATAATGATAAAGGCTGCACTTGCAGATTACGGCATAGATCAGGAAAA